>CAYIYO010000030.1:0-23276 GCA_964367715.1 uncultured bacterium | reverse complement strand
GGTGTGTAAAGTCGCATAAGTCATTTTTGTTGAAACTTGTGTTCACAAAAAAATCGACGAGCGGAAACGAAAATTATTTCCGCCAAAAATGAAAATGGTGAGCAAAAAGATGGTTACGCGTTGACGCGATCGAAGGGAATGGTCAGGCAGATAGCTGTAATGATCACTAGCGAAAGAGCAAACATTTGTCGACCCCAGCGCACGTTATCTTGGGCAGAGAAGCCTTTAATGCTTAGAGCTAGCCATGCGCACCCCAGACAACTCATCATCACAAAGAAAAATGTCCCCGTGTAATTGAACAGAGTGAGCATCAATGTCACAGGGATGAAAGCGAGGATGTAAAGGAGCATATGAATTTTTGTTCGTAGGATTCCGCGCGAAACAGGAAGAACGGGAATACCCGCTTTTTTATAGTCATCAAAATGAAGAAGGGCGATCGCAAAGAAGTGTGGCATTTGCCAAAGCACTAAAATAGCGAATAGAATGGCCGCTGCTGCGTCAAACGTGTTGCTGGCAGCACAATATCCAACCACCGGCGGAACCGCGCCAGCAACGCTGCCAATGGCCGTGCCGTAAACCGTTCGACTTTTCCAAAAACTATAAAGAACGACGTACACAAAAAATCCGATCGCAGCAACAGCGACCGTTAGTGTGTTGGTAAAAATGTAGAGTATGGCCGTTCCTAAAAATGCGAGGAGGGTTGCAAAGATCAGTGCGTTGCGGTGGTTGATAAGACCTTGGACGAGAGCGCGCTTTTTTGTGCGCTCCATTTTGTTGTCGATATTGCGGTCGATGTAGTTATTAAAAACGCAGGCAGAGGCGATGATAAAAGCGATTCCCATCAACGTTTCTAAAAAAAGAAGAATATCTATATTTCCGTGAGAGCCTAAAAGAAATCCTGCTGCAACAGTCAGGAGATTTCCGAGAATGATGCCCGGTTTTGTGATAAGATAGTAGTTTATCATGGAGAATTCCTTACATGTTCATCATTGTCCGGTCGTTTAAGTCTTGCATGATCCACAAGGTTCCTCCGACGATGATTGTGAGGAGGAGAAGCATAAATGCAAAGATGAGTGATTCCCATCGCGGCTTATCTTCTTGGCCTAAGTGAAGGAAAAAGAGGAGTTGACAGATTGCTTGGCAGGCGGCAAGGCTGATGACAGCAAATGTTAAGTTTCTGCCAGATAAGATGTTAAACACCACCAAATAAAAAGAAAGTGAAGTAAAAAGAAGCGAGGAGACAAACCCTATAAGATAAGATTTAAAGGTTCCTTTCCACTCCTTGAAGGTTTCTTTTAAGCTAAGGTGTGCATCCATGTTAAATTACTCCCATCAAGTAGACGAAGGTGAAGACAAAAATCCAGATCAGATCGATAAAGTGCCAAAAGAGGCCAAAGATGGCGAGACGTCGAAAGGTGTTAACCGTGAGTCCTTGCCAGTGAAATTGCGCGATTAAGACGACCATCCAAAGCAATCCGACAGAGACGTGAAGACCGTGTGTTCCCACTAATGTAAAAAATGAAGAAAGAAAGGCGCTGCGGCTCCAGCTGTGCCCTTCTTCTACCAAATGAATAAACTCTCTTGCTTCCGCGAAAATAAAAAAAGATCCCAACAATAGTGTCGCTACAATCCAGGGGATGATGTGATTTTTCTTGTTGTTAACTGCTGACAATAAAGCAAAACCACAAGTCACACTGCTCAACAACAAGGCGATCGTCTGCAGAAAAACCATCGGGATATCAAAAATATCGCGAGAAGAAGGGCCGCCAAACGTGTTGTTGTGTAAAACGGCATACGTAGCAAAAAGGGTCGCAAAAAGAAGACAGTCTGTCATCAGATACATCCAAAACCCAAGAACGGTCTTAGAAAAAACATCCTGATGCGGATCCGGAATGCTCGTCTCCCCTTGGACGTTTCCTGTGTGGTGAATGGTAAGTGAGTCTTTCATTCTTTTTAAACGCCTCTCTTGTGTGCTTTATCTTCTTTTTCCACTTGTGCCGCAGGGATAAGCTCGTGCTCGTCATCCCCCCACAGGCGGACGATGACTAAACCAACAATCGCCACAAAACTAACGATCGCAAGCCAGTACATGTGCCACGTCATGGCAAATCCAAAAACCAAAGAGGTAAATCCAATATAGAACCCCATTCCCGTGTTTTTTGGCATATAGATGTCTTCGTAGGGACTGTCAAACAAAGGAAACTGTCCGCGCTTGTGTGCCCATAGCGGATCGATTTGATCGACGGTAGGAATAATCGCAAAGTTGTAGTGAGGAGGGGGAGATGTGGTGGCCCATTCGAGAGTGCGCGCATTCCATGGATCGCCGCCCGTCGTATCACGAAGTGCTTCCCTATTTTTTATACTCCAAAAAAGTCCTAAAAATTGAATGGTTGCCCCAGCAACAATAATCAACGCACCAATGCCGCTAATAATAAATAATGGTTGCCATCCGGTTGCGGCATCGTAGTGGTCTAGTCGGCGCGTGGCCCCCATAAACCCTAACATGTATAACGGCATGAACGCTAAGAGGAATCCTCCGAGCCAACACCAAAATGCGTAACGATTGAGCTTTTCGTCGAGGTGGAATCCTGTAAACTTTGGAAACCAATAAGTAAAGCCAGCGAAAAATCCAAAAAGCACACCCCCGATGACCATTCCGTGAAAGTGGGCAACCAAAAACAGGCTATTATGTACTTGAAAATCTACCGGTGGCGAGGACAAGAGAATTCCCGTCATTCCCCCGATACTAAAATTTAAAACAAAGGAAAAAAACCAAAGCATTGGCGACGTAAAGTGCACGCGACCGCGGAATTTTGTAAACAGCCAATTAAATATTTTAACCCCAGTAGGGATAGCAATTAACATCGTTAAAATGCCAAAAATAGCGTTTACATTAGGACTAGCGCCCATTGTGAAAAAATGATGAAGCCACACCACAAAAGAGAGAATGGTAATCGAAATCAGCGCCCAAACCATTGATACATATCCAAAAAGACGTTTTTCAGAAAAAGTAGGAACAATTTCCGAAAAAATTCCAAACGCAGGAAGAATCAAAATATAGACCTCTGGATGTCCCCAGGCCCATATTAGGTTGACATACATCATCGGATTTCCTCCACCAGAAGGCGTAAAGAAATGCATGTCAAGATACCGATCAAGGGAAAGCATCAGAAGTGTTGCGGTAAGTATCGGAAACGCGAAAATGACAAGAACCATCGAACACAGCGCACTCCACACAAAGATCGGCATTCTCATGAAGGTCATTCCAGGGCAGCGCATCTTTAAAATGGTGACCAAAAAATTAACAGCAGACAAGGTGCTCCCCACCCCTGATATCTGCACCATCCAAATCCAGTAGTCGACCCCTTCATTTGGACTGTATTCTATTCCTGACAAGGGAGGGTATGCAAGCCACCCCGCAACAGAAAATCGTCCAATGGCAAGCGAAAGAAGAGTAAGCATTGCCCCCGCAGCGAACAACCAAAAACTTAAAGCGTTTAAAAAAGGGAATGCAACATCGCGTGCGCCGATTTGCAGGGGAATAATCAAGTTCATGATTGCAAACATAAACCCCATGGCGACAAAAAAGATCATTGTCGTTCCGTGCGCGGAAAAAACTTCCTGGAAGTGACTGGACTCCAAGAACATCGATCCCTCACTTGTCGCAAACGCTTGCTGCAAACGCATCATCAACGCGTCGGCAACGCCTTTTAAAAACATGATCAACACAACAACAATGTACATCACACCAATGCGTTTGGGGTCGACCGTCGTAATCCACTCTCTCCACAACCATTTCCATCGTTTGAAATAAGTCATTAAAGCAAACAAGACCATACCGACGAAGGCGCCGCTAAAGACAGCCCCCTGTTGGATGAAGTCGTGGTGAAATGCATCTAATGTTAATCTGCCAAACATACGTTACTCTTTGGTTGGCGGTTGCATAAATTTCATCATAATCTGGTCAAAAAGTTTTTCGTCTTCGAGCTTATAGAGTGTGATTGGATTTTTTTCAGAGGGCTCTGCGAGTTTTTGGTACCCTTCCCAACTAAGAGAAGACGTTGAATTTTTGGCGGCACTCACCCACTGCTGAAACTCTTCTTCTGTTGTGGCTTTAACTGGAAAATGCATATCAGCAAATCCTTTACCACTTATGTTCGCAGAAGATCCAGTAAACTCTCCCTCTTGATCTGCAATCAAATACAACTGTGTATTCATTCCCGGCATGGCATAGATTTGCCCTCCAAGGTCTGGAATCCACAACGAATTCATCGGCGCATCGGCCGTGATTTCAAAATGAAGAGGGGTGTCCTTCGGAATTTGAAGATAGTTGACAGTTGCAATTTTTTGCTCGGGATAGAGAAACAACCACTTCCATTGCAAAGCAATCGCTTCAATCTTCAAAGGTTTTTTATCTGAGGCAATAGGAGAATAGGGGTCAAGCTCGTGGGTCTTTACCCAGGTCAACCACCCAATGATTATCACCATCACAAGGGGAAGCCCCCACCAGATAATTTCTGCGATCTTGTGGTCGACTAAGTCCGGATCATATACCGCTTTTTTATTGCCCGCGCGGTATCTCCAAGAAAAAATAAAAGTTAAGATGTAGACGGGAATGATGATAAGTAGCATCAACGCTTGAATAACAAACAACAGGTTGCGTTGCTCAAGGGCGATGGCGCCGTTGGGAAAGAGAACGTCGATTTTTTCTTTAAGAAAATAGATTTCCAACGGCTGCATCAACAAAATGCCGAGGAGGATCAGTCCTGTGAAGAGCAACATGTAGAAGACGGGTTTCGTTGTTTTGTTCATTAGCGAAAAGGCTCCGAGTCGCAGCGGTTGTGTGTAAAAAATTATGTTATAATTTTTTGTTTACACAATCAAGCGGTTATTTTTGTTCACAGCTGTTGAAACTGTTGTCAATAACCGTTCACAAACCACGTCTAACTTGTCGACAGCGGAGTTGTGAACAATCTTGTCGTCTACCAATTGACAAGTTATCGACAAAACATTCCACCCCTAAAACAGCAAGTTACCTACATTCCCACACTCTCTTAAGAAAAAGAGATATCTCTATATAATTTATATTCTTAAGAGAAGGTTGTTGAAAAAATCATCGATGTCGCATATTACTTGAAAATCTCAGGAGCAGCCTTATGAAAACACTATCCCCTTCCGCGTTATTTGATCTTTCCAGCTTTTCACATGCCTCATTGTTTGAAAATTGTTCACACGTGTGGGAGGCTCTTGCTAAGATTGGTCCCTACCTCGCTTCATTTGAGCTAGGAGCGATTCAATGCGAAGTACCCGACGGTGTATACCTTGTCGATCGCCATCTCATTAGCATCGGAAAGAACACCGTTTTAGAGCCGGGTGCCTATATTAAAGGACCATGCATCATCGGAGATAATTGCGTCGTTCGGCACGGGGCATACATTCGCGGCGAGTTCATTTGCGGAAATAACTGCGTAATTGGACATACCACAGAAGTTAAGCATTCCATATTTCTTGATCATGTCGCTGCTGCACATTTTGCTTATTTAGGGGATAGCATTCTCGGTAATCATGTGAATTTGGGTGCGGGAACGAAGTGCGCAAATCTTCGTTTTGACAGAAATGAAATTAATATACGTTGTGAAGGAAATCGCATTCGTACAGGACTTCGTAAGTTTGGAGCGATCTTTGGCGATGGTGCACAGTCGGGATGCAATAGCGTGACGAATCCGGGAACAATCTTGTTGCCAAAGACATCTTGCCTACCGTGTGCCAATGTTGGTGGCGTGGTGGAATTGAATAATTAGGGTTTTTCTTAGCAATTTCTCCATAAGCCGTTGGAGAATGGTTTGAGATAGAGAAAGTGTTGGTTGTTAAGGAGATTTGGGACTGTCTTCGTTGTAGTAGGGGTAGGTGGTGTTGGCGGCTTCTTGGAGTTCTTTCCAGTATCCGCGGTCGAGCCATCCGGCGGATCCATTCCAATAAAGAAAAAATGTGACTATTCCCCATAGAGGCATAGTAAAGACTAGAAATAATATCCACTTAGGAACGGGAGCGTCTTTTGAAGAGATGCTGCCATCTGCATAGAATTCTATTTCTTCTTCTTTTAATGGGGTATCGCTCATTTTAATCCTCAGTCATCATTTGTTTTGCGGGCTCTTCATCCATATCTAAACGGCCTTTTCTCCAGAAATACAAAAAGACAAGCACTGCGCTACCGCAAAACGCAATGGCGGAAGACCAATAAAAGACGTTTCCGTAGATACCACATCCATCTAAAATTTGTGCGAGAAAGCTATTTAGGAGCATTTGGAACCCCTCTTTTTCCTTCAATAATTGCTTTTGTGTTCACAGGATCCTTGCCTATCCACCACGCTTGATTAGGAGAGGTAATGCGCGTTCCTTTTGTCATTAAGTACTGATAGATTGCTTCAAATTTATAGTTAGGGATGCCCATGGTGCCTTTCCCTGAGCCTCGTGGATCAGCATCAAAAAAGTGTTGGAAGGCGGGCATGATGGATCCCGCGCTGGCTGTTTTGGGGGACCAAAAGTGGCCGCGGTGCCAGTCTCTGTTCGGGCGTTTGACACCGGTGCGTGAGAGGTCGGGGCCGATGCGACGTGTACCAGGGAAGGTGATTGTTTGGTAGATGTATTCGTTTGCAGCGGAGGGGGGTGCTGGATAGGAGTCGGATCCATTTAATACGACGTCTTGGATAAGAGTTCGTGTTTGATCGGTGTGGCAATACCAGCATCCTTCGATGGCATAGATGTGTTCTCCCAACTCTATCAACTCTTTTCTTGACCTGAAGTCCAGTTCGTGTTTTTTTAGTTCTTCTAGAGAAGTAATGGGAGTTCCTTTGGGATCATACTGCCAGTTCTCGTTGGTTCCAAAGCGCACTTTTTTGAGACGATATTCGATGGGATTTAAAATATAAACAACCCCTTTACTGTTGTGGTATTCTTCTGAAGTGTTTTTGTCTAAAATTTCATAGTTGTTGTCGACCCAGTTTTCGAGAATCGAGTCGTTGGAGCGTAGAGCAATTGCTTCTTCACTTTTTGCTTCAAAAAGCTCTAAGACGGCAATATTTTGAAAATTATTTTCTGAAGAATCGGGTTTTGGCTCTATTTTAACAGAGTTTTTTACTTTTTCAGCTTCTTCAACGGCATTAAACGAATCGGATATTTGTGGAAGGCGTAATAAAAGAAGTTTTGATGTGAGAATTAATTTTTTATCTTCTAATGCTGTGATGTACTTTTCAAGGTCTTTTGGAGCGACAATACGCAATGTTTTTGTTTCTTGGTAAGCGGAAAGAGTGAAGTTTTTTTTCATATGATAAACAGTTTGTAGAGCGTTAGTATGCTTAGAAACACTGCTTATATATAAATTTGGATCAGACATTTCATACATTTGCTTCTGATAGTCGCTGCTGGGTTGGGTCCAGCTGGGATCTACGAATTGTGGAAGAATAAGCGTTATCGCAATAGAGGTAGAAAAAAGAAGAATAACCCCAGTAATTGTTAGTAGGGCTGAAATATCTAAATGGTGAAAAAAATCATGGATTCTTTTGATCATGCCACCACCTTAACTTGTTGGTCTTCTGTTGGAGTTGCTGTAGGTTTTAAAATGATTGTATTGAAGACGTTGATAGCAAAAAGGATATTTCCGGATAAAATAATTAAGCCACCAATCGCTCTTAAAAGCCACCAAGGATGCATATCGGCAATTGTCGCAAGGAAAGGAAGAAGAGTGAGATTGTTGTGAAATTCGGCATAGTTTGTGCCGTCGGCCCATGTAGACCATAACATGCCCTGGTAAAATCCACCCACCCATAGCGCCATCAAGAAAGGAAGACTTCCTAAAAGATTGAGAGAAAAGTGCCAGTTGGCGAGACGATCGGACCATAAAGGCTTCTTGGTAATATTAGGAAGTGCTTGATAGATTCCAGCTATCGCGAAATAAGTGAAAGTTCCGTACAGAGAAATGTGGGAGTGACCGATCACCCAATCCGTTTTTGAGGTAATTTCATTAATATTTCTTAATGCCATTAATGGCCCTTGTATACATGTCAGAAGGTAGAAAATGTTTCCCATCATTAAAAAACGTATTGGAGCACTTTGTGCGTATTTTCTCCATTCTCCCGATAAGGTCATAAAAAGATTTGTGACAACGGAAAAAACTGGAATAAATAACCACATCGAAAAGATGATTGCTGTCGTTTGTAGCCACTGCGTCATGGGTCCATGGATGATGTGGTGCGCGCCGATCCATGAGTAGACAAAAGCAATCGTCCAAAATCCGAGCATGGAAAGACGGTGGCTGTAGATAGGAACTTTTGCTAGCTTTGGAAGAGCATAATAGGCAACCGCAAGACCCATCGGTGTAAAAATCATTCCTACGAGATTGTGCACATAGAAAAAACTCATATTCACCCTTGAAATACCACCAGGGACACTATACATCGCCCAGCTTCCTAAAATGAAGGTGAAGGTTGTCCAGACCATTGTTCCCATGGTGTACCACAAAGAGACATACATTTTTTCGTATTTTCTTGTTGCAATCGTCGCGAATACGTTAATCACGACCATCGTCCACGCTATTGTCGTCAACAGCTTGCTTGGATAAAATCCTAGCATTGTGGGAAGTTCTGCATATTCCCATCCGTAGTTGGTTCCAAATGGATAAGATAAGACCCCAGGAACAATGCTTATCCACCACATAATGGCAGAGACTTTTCCTAGTTTCGTGCTCCATAAAGGAACTCCGCACAAGCGAGGAACAAAGTAATAGATAAGACCGATATCTGCGGAAAGAAGCCAAAGAAGGGTGACTGTTCCGACGTGGACTGGTCTTACTCTTCCAAAGTGAATATATTCGCCTTGAAAGTAGTCGGCAAAGATGAATCCATTGAATGCAATAAAAGCCCCCATGGACATCCCAAAAACCATAAAAAATATGGCGGGATACAGCATCCATTTTGAGGCGGTGTCGTCGTAAGTTGTGGTTGTTGTCACGCTTTTATTCCTGATGCATTGAAGGTGTCGATAAGTTGTTTTTGTTGTTCTTCTGTGCGCTTTGCCTCTTCGATGGAGAAAAGAAGCAATGCATTTAATTTTTCGATCGCTATGATTTCGTTGTTTAACGATTGCATCTGTTCCGTCAGTGCGGCAGATGAGACTTTTCCTTCCAATACCACTTTTTGTTTTTCCAGGTTTTCTTTTGTCGATTTAATGCTGGTTTCAAGAGCGTTTGCTGCCACATTAAAGCTTTCTTGGCGCTGTGGATCATTGACTATTGTAATTTTTCCCTCTTCCAGTGAAAATTTACCCTCATTGCTTTTAACCATTGTAAAGAAAGGGGAGATATCTAAATTTTCATTACGTTTGCTGATCAAGGTTAATCCTAACTCCCTGTTGCGATCGCGCTCACTGCGAATCGATTTGATGAGGTTTTGTAGCAGGGCGTCTCTTTCTTCAAGCTGGTGTTGTTGTTGTTTAAGAAGCATTAGTTTTTGATAAAGATCTGTTGCGGCTGCAGGCGTTGCTTTTCCGTTTTCAATGTCTTTGTCGAGGCGGACGAGTTGTTCGCGAAGTGAAAGGCTTTCTTTTTTTACCGCTTCGATTTTTTTGTATTCCTCTCCGCGTGCTTTTTCTACCGACTGTTCTGCGACCGTATAGGTTTTATAGAGGATAGAGAGGAGTTCGCTACGCAGTGTTGTTTCTTCGCTTAGGGAGCGAATGAACATGACAAGCTGCATACGTTGTGCGGCGTTTGTTAGGTCTCCCCACGGAGTCATTGAAGTGCCTAGTACACCATATTTTATTGAGCGGAGAAGGCGAAGGTCGTCGTGAGAATTGATCCAATCCAGATTGGTGAGCATGCGCGGCTTTGCGTCCGTCATAGCGGTGGCGCGGAGGCCGGAGCCGTCGGCGTCTTTTCCGTGGCAGGCGGCGCAGTTGAGTTCAAAAAGTTCCTTTCCTTTTTGCAGGTTTTGTGGCGTGTAGTATTCTTTTTTTATGTAATAGAAATTTTTTTCTTCCCCTCCATAAGGATTGGGTGAGACTGTGAAGTATTCGGATAGAGCGGAGGGAATTTCTTGTTTTAGAGAGGGTTCAAGGGCAGCGTATCGTGTTTCGTTTGATCTGGGAAGAAGGGTAGAGAGAGGCGGAGCTTTCAGTTGATTGCCCTCTAGTTTTAGTTCTTCGATGACATCTTGTGGAGAGTATTTCCATTTTTGAATTTCATTAGTTGTCCCTGGAATATTTTCGCCAGGAAGGGAGGAGTAGATCCAGTCGACAAGTTGATGAATTTCATTTTTTGTGAGGACAGGAATGCCATCGGCGGAGGGTTTGTCGTCGCCGATTTCTCCCCATGGTGGCATAGGAGTTCCTAACACACCATGAACAATCGAGTTGTAGGCTTTTTGGCGCGTGAGGTTTATTAGGAAGTCGCTATTTCTTAGGTTCTTCGGGATAGGATAAATCCATTCTGCGACTGGACCGTTTCCTTGAAGGTAGTTTCCGTGGCATTGGGCGCAGTGGATTCCGTAGGCTTCTTCTGGATTAAATCCATTATTTTTCCATATCTCTCTAACAGCGTTGCGGTTGCGGATTCCTAGCACGTCTAACATCTTTGTCAGGGCGTAGAATTTTGTGTCATCAAAAGGGAATACAGGCATGATGGAACGGGCGACGTGGGCGCCTGGATTTTTAAAGTGTTCCATGAGCCATTCGTCGCTACGGTAGACCCCTGACCAGTTGGGGCGAGGGCCGATTAGACGACCCAATCCATATTCTTGGATGTAAACCATTAATACGCGATTCACGCGCGTTTTCCATTCCTTTAATTCTTTTTTATAGACCGCTTTTTTTGACGGATCTTTCTCTTTCAAAATCAGGGTGTTGTAATAATTGTTTTTCGCGCGGGATGCGTATTTGAAGTTGGAATAGAGACCTTTAATAGTTCCTGGATGTTTCTTTTCGATTTCTTCGATCAATGCATCTTTTCGGACGCCATCGGCAAGATGCATATCAATTTCTGTTTTATGTGCATCGATTGCGTTGACCAGTTCGGAGCCAGGAATTTCTTCTGGAAAAAGAGTTTTAAACCATTCGTGCTCTTTGTAGAGAGTATCGAAGGAAGGTTTGTTTTTGTCTTTTTCGATGCGGAAGCCGACGTTGGATTCAAATCCTTTAAGACGATGGCATGCCGCGCAGCCTTCCACAGCAAAGACTTCCATCGAATAATTTAGGTCGTCGATCCGGCTGGGAGAAATGGATTTTTCCCAAGGCAGTTTTTTTCCCGCTTCCCACTCTTGCAGTGCGACCCGTGTTCCTGTTTCGGAGTCAGATTTTCTTTGACCCGTCTGAGAGAGAAGGAATGTCATCAACGCTTCGACTTCTTCGTGGTCGAGATGAAAGTTTGGCATAGTCGACGTTTTAACATCAGCTTGCGGCCATACAATCGATTCTTTGATGAACCACGGATATTTTTTTCCTTCTTGGGAGAGTTCTGGACCGATTCCTCCGCGTGAAAGGCCGGCGATGCGATGGCAAGCGTAGCATGCTTGAGAAAGGAAGAGATTTTGGCCATTTTGGAGAGCGTGCGTCAATAGGTCGATGTCTGATGCCATTGCTTTCATTGCCGTCGGATCATTTGTCGCTTGGGCAAAGGACTGTTCTGTATCTTGTGCGTGCTGGATCAGTTCTTTTTCAAGATTGACAGCATCCGCTTTTGCAAAAAGGGAGCCTGTTGCTTCGGGAGTGGTGCGAAATTTTTGAACAAAAGCGTTAATTGTGGAAGTGGCGTCAGAATTTTTTGCAGCGAGCTCGGTCGTTATTTTTTCTAATAAAGATTTGCTTCCAGTGAGACCTAACAACTGCTTTTCTAGGGCGTTATTTATCACATCCTTGCTTTTTCCGATGTAATTCTTTAGGTAGCGGATTTGAAAATTTAATTTTTCGTGGGTGAGCGCAGGGAGTGTGGCGTCGCTATCAGTCTGTTGTAGAACGACAATTGCCCCTTCGACCCCTTCTTTTTTTATAAGAGCCTGCAGCGTAAGCAAAGAAATAAGAGCTTCAACATCGTCGTTGTAGGCTGTGATAATTGCAGACGAGCGTTGTTGGCGACGTGTAGTGGCGCTATTCGCTGTATTGTAGAGGTCTTCTAAGACGGTAGTGCTTGTTTTGTGGCATTGAATGCAGCGAGCTTGGATGAGATTTCCCACAAGGATGGGTGTTGTTTGGAAAAGGAGCTCGTGGCCTGGTTTGTGGTTAAAGACAGAGGCAAATTTAGGATCGTTAGCAGGATCACTCTCTGTAAATTTAGGGACATATCCCATGAATTCTGTTTCGTATTGCCCATCGAACACAGGACCGTGCGCTTTTTCTGTGGTGAGTCCATTACCATTACCGCTGTGGCATGAGGTGCAACCGTATTCTTCGAGGGGATGGTATTCGAAAGGACGAGTTTCGCGGCCCATCAAAGGATGCATCCTTAACACTTTTTCCATGTCATAGGTGTGGTGTCCAACACTTGTTGTTTTAAGCCCTTCGTACTGATCGGCTAAGCGTAAGCGTTTTTTTACTTCGCTGCCCTTCCCTTCCATTTCTAATTGGGCGTTGACCGCTTCATTGCGCAGCTCTTCTATTTTTTCGTTAAGTTTATCCCAGACATAGTTTTCATTTTTAACGAGAACGGGGAATCCATCGGCATTATAATCGATATTTCCGTTGATGTCATAATTGACTTTTGTTGGAGAAAAATGGCTGAACTCCAGAGCGACGTGGCAGGAGGTGCAGCGGTCGATGACTGGTGGTCCTTTATTTTCTTTTAACTGGACGATCTGCTTGACCCCATATTTAAAGGCGGGAGCGGGCTCTCCCGTATAAGTCGATCGAAATTCTTCTAGCGCAACATAATCGTGTTGATAAATTTTATATTCAGGAAAAAGCTCGCGGTAAAGAAAAACACCAAAAAGCGCGGTTGTGGCAACGCCTAATCCGATCAGTACTTTTTGGTAGGTATCACCGCGCATAATTTATCCTTAATGCCTTGCGAAGTTTTCTGTCCACGGCCACATCCATCCCCAGTTAGCGCCTCGGAAATAGGTTCCAACGATAATAAGAATCGCTTGAAAAGTCATGAACAGTGAGTAGAGGAAAATTCCTAAGTAGCGGCTGCGGTGAAACCAGACTCCAGATCCGTAGGGGTTGCGATCAAAATAGGGGATCACTGCAAGACCTAAAATGATCAGTCCCGGTGCTGCGACACCGCCCCAGAAGGCATTATAGGCGACCATCTCTTGTAAACCTAAAAAGTACCAGGGTGCTTTTGAAGGGTTGGGCGGATTACTTGCGTTTGCCGGTTCTTCCAGGGGGGCATCGATGAACGACAACGCAAGAATAAGAACCGTTGTTAAAAGGAAAACAACGAGTTCTGCACGAATCAAATGTGGCCAGGTGAAGACAAAGTTGTAAGGACCTTTGTCTACGGTCGGGCATGTTCCACGAACAAGTTCCATCAGCCCGTAGGTGCGCTTGACTCCTGGAGCAAACGTTTCCATCGTATCGGACCGCTGAACGACGCGATAAGGGTCGGGTCGAATTCTATCGGGAGGCCTTGCGAGGCCTCCATCTTTTCTTATGCGCCAAAAGTGGACACCGATGAGTGTTCCGGTGATGAGAGGAAGGAGGGCGACGTGGAGAACATAGAAGCGAATTAACGCATCTTGTCCGACCTCTGTCGAAGCAAGCAGCATCACACGGTTAACATTGTATTCGAATCCGGGGATATTGGGAACGTAGCCGGCGATGTTGGATCCGACGGTGATGGCCCAAAAAGCAAGTTGATCCCAAGGAAGGAGGTAGCCGGTAAAAGAGAGGAGAAGGGTGAGGACCATGAGGATGACGCCGATGACCCAGTTGAATTTGCGCGTTCCTTTGTAGGATCCCGTATAAAAAACACGGGACATGTGAAGAAAGACGAAGAGGACCATCATGTGGGCGCCCCAACGGTGCATATTGCGGTACATCATGGCAAAAGGTGTCGTGTCTTGCCAGTCCTTCATAATCTCATACGCGCGGTCTTCTGCGGGAATGTAATAGAACATGAGCAGCACACCGGTGATCGTGAGCAGCAAAAAAAGACTCGTGGTGATCGTTCCAAGTCCAAGCGTGGTAAATGGATCTAGAGTACGCTTGTGGCATTTCACTGGATGAAAGTGAAGGAAGAAATTTTTGAAAACAATTTCTGAACGATCGACATCATTGTTAGGATAGTTGTGACGAAAGATTGAACGCACGAAATCTCGCGGCATGTTCGCGAGATGTTCGATCCATGATTCTCGACGTTTTCCTTGAAAGAAAGCCATGATGAGACACTTAGGGTGTTATTAAATTTTAATTTCAACTGAGTCTATCTTCATCCATCTCAGAAAAAAATTAAATAAAAATTTTCTTTTTCATGTTTTTTTAAGTGAAAAAAGAAAACATCATGCCGACCGCGTATACCATGCCTGATTCCAATCGAGCGTTGTTTTTGATTTATCGACAAGAAGGTCGCCCGAGGCACCTTTGTAGACTTGAAAATAAACAAGTGGGGTAGGAGCAGGACCACCGGTGTTTTCTCCATATTTGTCATATGTTGAGCCGTGGCACGGACAGGCGTATCCTGTTTCGACCATATTGACCGTGCAGCCAAGATGTGTACAGACGGCAGTTTGTACACGCACTTTTCCCGCAAGTGTTTCAATAAAGACTTTGTATTTTGCATTAAAAACCTTTCCGTCGCGTGAGAGAACTTCTTCCGGGCGTCCTAAAGAGAAGATGCTTGGGGGGACTTTCATGGCGTTGGGATAGAGAAATCCGAGCATCGACGCGTTGAAGACCATTCCCGCTCCCATAAGGCATGCGCCGGTTCCCATTAGGGCGAGGAAGCTCCGCCGTGAAATCAATGGATCTTTATCATCAGGGTCAACATTAAGAGAATTACGATGTTTGGGCATTATTCTTGTTCCTCGTCTCTGAAGAGTTGATATTTGACTTCTTCTTGGTCATTGAATTGTCCTTTTCGCAAATAGTAGATGTAAATAAAGACCCCTGTAAGGCCGCTAGCGATCGAAAGGCTAATATAAATCAGCATCGTTAACCTATCCAATGAAAAGAGTAGTTCATCACGTCCATCGTTACTGCTTGTGTGGGACATTTCTCTGCGCAGAGGCCGCAGCGGATGCACAAGTCTTCGTCTTTTAGCATCGCAGACCCCATCTGTTCCAGCGAGAGGTCATCCATTGAGGCAGAGTCGACGCCATAATAGTTGTCGACAGCAACGCGGAGGTTGCCTTCACCCACATCGAGATTGAGTTTACTGATGGGGACGAGTTTTAGGCAGTTGCATGGGCAGACATCGACGCACCCGTTACATTTGATGCAGAGTTCCCCATTAAAAACAGGGCTGACATTACATTGAAGACAGCGATTGGATTGATGATGTGCTTCTTCTTCTGTATAATTATTTTCGACAAGATTTTCGTTTAAAATACGAAGCTTTGGTGGCTGGTAGCTTGGAAGCTGCCATTTAGTTTTAAGGTATGTTTTGTCGCGCATGGGCGAAATCTCTGTAAACTCTCCGACAAATTCGCGATAAGGCTGGGTTCCTCGCAAATCGCTATCGATGGCGCGTGCCGCTTCTTGTCCGTGACGGATCGCTGTAATAAATAGGGCAGGACCAAATGCTGCATCTCCTCCGGCATAGATATTTTTCAGCGAGGTGCGACAGGTTCCTCTTTCGGTTTTGATGATGCCGCGGTCGATGATTAATTGGTTGCGTTTGCTCCAGCCGTTCATGAAGCTGGGATCCATCCCTTGACCAATTGAGAGGGCGATGCTGTCGCAAGGAATAACAAATTCTGTTCCTTCGACCGCTTGTGGACTGAAGCGGCCGCTGTAGTCAAAAAGAGAAGTGATGCGCTGCACCTTAAGGCCAATGATGGCGTTGTTGGCGTCGCGCATGACCTCTTTTGGAGCTAAGCGGTTGATCGTTTCAATGCCCTCTTCCTGACCGTCTTCAATTTCAAACTCATCTGCCGTTTGTTCGTCCCGACTCTCTAAACAAACCATCGTCACAGTTTTTGCTTTGTTGCGAATAGAGGTTCTGGCCACATCGTACGCAACGTTTCCTCCCCCAATGACAATTAAATGTTCACCTATCTTCCATTTTTCCTCAGCTCCCCGCACGCGTAGGTATTCAATTCCACGAATGATATCGGGCTGATCGGCTCCGGGAATAGGAAGCTCTTTTGATTTCCATAAGCCGACTCCAATGAAAATGGCATCGTATTGCTCTTCCAATTCAGTCATGGTGATGTCGCGGCCAACTTTTTTATTATAAAAAATGCGCGCGCCCAAGTGTTCGATGGCTGCAATTTCATTTAATGCCACGGCATTTTTCAAACGATAGCTAGGGACCCCATAAGTTAACATTCCTCCTGGCATCCGCATCATCTCATAGATGTCGACGGCATATCCTAAGCGCAGAAGATCGTGCGCGAGTGTTATCGAAGCAACACCAGCGCCAATGCAGGCGACTTTAAGTCCGTTAGGAGTGGGCGTTGTTGTTCCGCGTGCGTAACTGAACTCTAAGGATTTAATGTGCGCTTCTTTTGATAAGCCAAACCATTCATCTAAAAATCTTTTTTGGGCACGAATTGTCAATGTTTTATCGACACGATCACGTCGACAAGAAAGCTCGCACGGAGCTCCACAGATCATTCCACAAATGGAGGCGAAAGGATTGGGTCCGCGTGCAATTTTATATCCTTCAAGATAATCGCCGCGATGAAGGGCCATCATGTAGCCGCGTGGATCGGTATTTACCGGGCAGCCGTCACGGCAATCGATTTGGCGAAGATAGTAGTCAAGGTCGGGGATGACGACATCGTACAATTCTTTATAGGTGTTTAGAATATCTTCCGACTCGTCTGGCACTGAATGGTCTCCGCTAATAATTTGTTTTAAATTAGCAGAAGCACTCTATTTTTTAAAATAAGGTTTTTAAAAGTGTTTTATCAACGCAGAGGCGCAGAGATGGGGAGACGCAGAGATTTTTTTAAATTACCAGAGAGCGCATAGAGAACTAGAAAGCCTAATTAATTTTTCTCTCTGCGTCTCCCCAGCTCTGCGTCTCTGCGTTAAAATATGAGCGAGATGCTGTTTGAACGACTTGTTGATAAAGAAGAAAAAACTAGCAGCCGTCGCATTGACCGACAGCCAATGCAGGATTTTCGTTGTCACCTTCTTCAAAAACAAAATTTTGTAGAAGGGCTTCGATTTCATCGACGCTGTTGACACGACTCATGACATGACGAAATTGGCGCGTACCGGCACTGCTTTTGACATACCAACATCCAACGCGTCGCATCTCAAGAGGAACGCGGCGTTCGGGATGGTAGTTGCGAATGTAATGATAGTGTTCGAGGAGGGCTTCTCGCCACTGTTTTGGACCGCGTTCGATCGCAGGAAGTCCTTCCAGATGGCGCAAAATATCTTCCGCAATCCATGGCGCGCCCATTGTTCCACGTGAAACTAAAGCGACATCGCATCCTGTCTGCTCAAATAATTGTTGTGCGGCTTCCGGACTAAACACGTCGCCATTGCCAATGACTTTTATTGTCTTACGCACATCGACACAGCGTTTGATGTATTCCCAGTTTGCTGGTCCTTTATAGCCTTGTTGGCGTGTGCGGGCGTGGATCGCGATTGCGACAGCGCCGGCTTCTTCTGCGATGCGCGTGACTTCCTCTGCGATGATATTTTCTTCATCCCAGCCCGCTCTAATTTTTACTGTGACGGGAACCTTCACCGCTGCCACAATGTTTGAGATGAGATCCCCAATGAGTTGAGGATTTTTTAAAAGGCCGGATCCGCTGCCATCTTTTGTCACTTTATCGACAGGACATCCACAATTGAGGTCGATGACATCAAATCCGAGCTCTTCGAGGATGCGCGCCGCTTGACCAGCAATATTTGGTTTGCTGCCAACGAGTTGTGCGCCGATCGGATGCATCCCTTTATCAAAGTCGAGGATATGAAACGTGTTGGGATCGTGGCGAACCAGGGCGTCCATTTTCACCATTTCGCAGTAGATTAGGCCCGGACCATAATTCGCTGCCATTTTACGGAAAGGGAAGTCGGAGCATCCTGCTAGTGGGGAGTAGAAGATGTTGTTAGGAAGGGTGATGTTTCCTAATTGAAATGGTTTTTTTAAAAAAGGATTCATGCAAATAGATTCCAGATTGTGACAAGAATCCATTTAAGTCCGAATTGGATGAATCCGAGGGCAAAGATGGCAAAGATGGGGCTGATGTCGATCATTCCGATAGGAGGGATGAATCTTCTAAAAAAGTTTAGGTAGGGATCGACATAGAAGGCAATAAAACGCATGAAGCGCGTGCCGTTGAGCTCAGGAATCCAGGATCCCAAGATACGTGCGAATAACATCAAAGTAAAAACTTGAAAAATGATATCGATCGAACGTAGTAGTATTGACATGGTTTATTATCTCTTTTGTTTTAATAATGATAAAGGAATAGGGGATTGTTGTCTATACGACTCGTGTTTCAAAATTTGAATTTTTAACCCGGTACCCGATAAAAAAGAAGAAGACTATTTTCTTATAATGGGCTTCTAGTCTAAAATTTCGGTACAAAGGGAGAACGCGCATGGCAATAGACACAGAAATAAAGATGAGGATTGCACCTAATTCGAAAGAATCAGAGATGATGGTATTGGGATGCATGTTGACAAGCATTAATGCCTTGAATATTGCTGCCGATGCCCTTGAGGAGAATCATTTCTATTATACTGAGCACAAACTGATCTTCCAAGTGATGAAAGCAGCCTTCCGTAGCGATCGCCCTGCCGACGTCCACCTTGTCTGCGAAGAGCTAAAACGGATGGGAAAGCTCGACACTGTCGGAGGTCCCGCCTACCTCACCACCCTCGCTCAATATGCAGGTACCTCCGCCCATACAGAAGAATATTGCCGTATCGTAAGCGATAAATCGATTTTACGCAGCATGATCAATGCGGCACAGATCGTTGAAAAAAAGGCGTTGGAGGATCCAGATGATGTTCATGCTTCACTAGATGACGCCCAGCAGATGTTTTTTAAAATCAGTCAGTCCTCCGGACAATCGTTTGGAAAACTCATCACCGAAATTTTATCCGGAGTAAAGTCAGAAGCCCAACAGCCATATCTTAAAATTTTGCAAGAAAAGCAGGAAAATTACCAACTGCATGGTCCGGAAGAAGCGGGAATTGCAGGGATACGCTCGCAGTTTACCGATCTCGATAAGATGATTAATGGACTAAACAACTCCAATTTAATGATCCTCGCTGCCCGCCCTGCAATGGGAAAAACTGCTTTAGCAATTAATATCGCCGAAAATGTCTGCTTTAAGTCGAAGATCCCCGTTGGAATCTTCTCGTTAGAAATGAGCGCCGAACAGCTCGTTCACCGTATTATCTGCTCTAGAGCAGAAGTAGAATCCGATAAAATTAAAACTGGAGCTCTCAATGGGGTGGAGTTTCAGCGCATCGTCGCCGCCGTTAATGAGATGCAAGACCATGTGATGATCATCGACGACCAAGCGGGACTAAAAATCACGGACCTCCGCGCCCGTGCCCGTCGCATGAAGGAAAGTTATGGTATCGGATTTCTTGTGATCGACTACTTACAATTGCTCTCAGGATCAGGCTCCTCACGTTCAAGCGAAAATCGTCAGGGAGAGATCGCAGAAATTTCGCGTATGTTAAAAAACCTTGCCCGCGAGCTTGATATTCCCATCCTCTGTCTTTCCCAGCTCTCGCGTAAGGTGGAAGAGCGTCAAGGGCATCGTCCAATGATGAGTGACTTGCGTGAAAGTGGATCCATCGAGCAGGATTCCGATATCGTCATGTTTCTTCTGCGACGCGAATACTATGATCCTCAGGATAAACCTGGGATGGCAGAGCTTATTATCGGAAAAAACCGTCATGGACCCGTCGGTAGCGTCAACATGACCTACCGCAAGGAATACGCGCAGTTTGCGAACTATACGCCGTTGCGTTATGATGGACAGCCGGGTGGAATGAATAACGAAGCCGACTTTGGACACTTTTCTCCTAATTAGGGAGAGCGGCATCGAATTCTTGGTTCAGTGTGTGTAAATTTTTTTCTTTAAAAAAGATTGTGTTCTAAGGGCTTTACTTTAATATGGTTAATCCTTTAGAATGACCCCTTTCGGAAGCAGTTTTTGCTACCATTCTATCAAACAATATTTATAAACGGAGCTTACCATGTCTTCTGTTAAAAAGAAGCGTCGCTGCAAAATTGCGAAACACAAAAGAAAGAAGCGGAGCCGTAGAGACCGCCATAAAACAAGGTAACGACTAGTTCATTCCCATGTGGAAATATCCAACCCCTTATGATGTGATTGTGATGGGAGGAGGCCATGCAGGATGCGAAGCTGCCCACGCTGCTGCGAAGATGGGTGCCCGCACTCTTCTGCTTACCATGAGCCTCGATACCATCGGCAAAATGAGTTGCAACCCGGCCATTGGCGGCATCGGTAAGGGACATATTGTCCGCGAAATCGATGCCCTTGGCGGCCTCATGGGAAAAGTTACCGACTGCACAGGCATACAATATCGTATGCTCAACAGTTCAAATGGTCCTGCTGTCTGGGCACCCCGTGCTCAGGCGGACAAGGCCGCTTATGCCCTTGAAATTAAGGCGCGTCTAGAAAAAGTTTCCAACCTCGACATCAAACAAGGCACCATCGAAGACCTCGTCATCGAAGACGGGCGCATCGTTGGCCTGATGACAAAAGAGGGAATCCATTTTACTTGCTCTACAGTCATTCTCTCTTCCGGCACATTCATGCGCGGACTTATCCACATTGGCGAAAATAACTATTCGGGCGGACGTGCAGGCGACCAACCTTCCGTAGGACTTTCCGCAAGTTTGGAAAAGTATGGCGTAGTGTTGGGACGTCTTAAGACGGGAACGCCTCCCCGTGTGCACAGTCGCTCAATCGATTACAGTGTCTGCGAAGAGCAGCCGGGAGACGAAGGAATTAAATTTTCTTTCGACGAAGAGGGACGCGAGCGCCTTCCACAAGTATCCTGTCACATTGCCTATACGACACAAGAGACCAAAGACATCATCCTTCGTAACTTACACCGCTCAGCGATGTATTCTGGAAAGATCAAATGTGTCGGACCTAGGTATTGTCCTTCGATTGAAGATAAAGTGGTGCGCTTCGCCGATAAAGAGCGTCACCAAGTCTTTCTCGAGCCAGAAGGTATCAACACAGACGAGGTCTACGTCAATGGAATCTCTTCATCCTTACCCCTTGATGTGCAATACGAATTCATTCGTTCGATTCCAGCCCTACGTCATGCAGAAATTATGCGTCCCGCCTACGCGATCGAATACGACTACGTGTTGAGTGGACAGATGTCTGCTTCTCTAGAAAGCAAGCAAATTGAAGGCTTGTTTTATGCAGGACAGATCAACGGAACCACCGGCTACGAAGAGGCGGCAGCGCAAGGATTAATGGCTGGTATCAATGCTGCGAATAAGATTAAAGGCAAAGAGCCTCTCGTCCTCCAGCGCCACGAAGCCTATATTGGCGTGATGATCGATGACTTAGTCACCAAAGGGGTGACAGAGCCCTATCGCATGTTCACAAGCCGTGCAGAGCACCGTTTACTCCTTCGCCAAGATAATGCAGATCTTCGCCTACGCCATTATGGATACGAGCAGGGATTGATCTCTGAAGAACAGTATGCGCGTCTGATGCTAAAAAAAGCAGCTGTCGAATTAGAAACGGTTCGTCTACACAAAATTTTCAAGCAAATCGACGGAAAAGGAGTCACCATTGCACAACTTCTTTGTCGTCCAGAAAGCACCTATGAAGCTCTTCTTTTAAAATATCCTGACGTTCTTGTCGATTACGGCGCAGAGATAAATTTCCAAATTGAGCTCAATCTTAAATATGCAGGTTATATTCAGCGTCAGCAGTCAGAGGTTTCTCGCCTCTCTCACGTGGAAAATATTAAAATTCCTTCCACTTTTAATTTTGGTGAGGTGGTAGGGTTGCGACGAGAAGCTAAAGAAAAGCTGTTGAAGCACGGACCGACCACGATGGGACAAGTTTCTCGCATCTCTGGTGTCTCTCCAGCGGATCTTACCGTCCTTTTGATCGCACTGACGAAAGCGACTAAAGTTGTCTCTCTACACAAGTAAAATCAAAAAGCCAATTTTTGAATTCAATTGGGCGTTGTTCCATAAATGAAGCAAATGTCAAAATTTATCCGAACCGTGGTATAATCGGATAATCCCAGATGTTTTATTTTTTTAGTATAAAACAAATTTACAGGTTATTGAATCTTAGATCAAGCGGAGAGATTCGTGTCCGTTGCTATTTTTGTAACAATGCCTTTTGCGCCTACAATAATTATTGAAATTTAATAAAAAACAATTATAATAAATTATTTTTTAAAGCACTAAAAGAGGAACTTATGTGGGCGTTAATCGAAGCAAGTATGTTTACTGGTATAATATTTATCTCGAACATTGCGACAAAAACTAAAAAAGACATTCTTTATTATGCGGCAATTTTTTTAATTTTTGCAGGGATAAGTTTTTTATTTGGAGCAAAAGTTCAATCTCAAGAAGTTGAATACTCCCAAGCGCTAGTTTTTGAAAAACAATTAGGTTTTGATTTGGAATGCCCTAAAGAGTACTTTCCAGATGCTCAAAAAGAAATCGAAGTAATTAAATATTGCATAGCTATTAAAGACATTCAATGTACGTTAAGTCTGAATGATAAAAAATTCTATCAAGAAAAGGTGAATTTTCATAAAGCAAATGCTGAAAGAACCTATAAAGATGCAAAGAATAGATGTTGGTGGCTACCTGTTCTTTCTGACAGAGAAAATGCTAAATATTGTTTTACAACAGCTGTTGCATTATTAACTCCGAATTCACCTCAATCAAAATTAGTAG
This sequence comes from uncultured bacterium, assembly GCA_964367715.1. Classification (GTDB taxonomy): domain Bacteria; phylum Chlamydiota; class Chlamydiia; order Chlamydiales; family Criblamydiaceae; genus CAYIYO01. Next base: position 232 of record CAYIYO010000030.1, on the reverse strand, counting down.
CAGCTACAATGACACTGCTCTTACAGTACGGCTTGGATTGTATTGATGAATGGAATTACATACAAAATAAACTTCATTGGTCTCAATATCATTATGAAATGATGGAATTTTATCAAGATATTTTGTAATCAGTAATATACACAAGTGAATTCAAAAAGAGGAAATTGGTAATTGGTCACGGGGTCGGGGGTAAAATTTTAGAAATAGGACCCCGGACAAAAAAAATAAAAAA
>CAYIYO010000029.1:0-23787 GCA_964367715.1 uncultured bacterium | reverse complement strand
ATGAGTTTTTAGCTTGACGCGTATGCGCTACCGCGATGAAAAACTTATGACAGGCACCGTGACCGACTACGAAAAATCTTCCAAGCTATAGGTGCAAAGCCTTAGCTTTGAATAGAAAATACCCTCTATTTAAATTTATTTCATTTTTAAATCAATTTAATTGTTAAGTTATTATTAATAAAAAAATCAATTATTTAATAATGTTAATTTGTTATAATAGTATTATAGATCTATTAATAAATAAAAAATAGGTGTGTTATGGCCACAGGAGCGAAAGGTGTAGGAGAAATTATTCAAACCCCACCTGTAATAGATAGCAAGGATCAACCAGCCAAATTAAAAAAAGGCGTAACAGCTACAGGGCACAAGGTTAATATCGTGTCTACAGAACAACAGCAAAGCCTTATGATGCAAAGAATAAAAAATGCTGCATCGACAGCTTTCGAAGTATTAAAAGGAACTGCACATGGTGCTCTTGGATTAGCCACTTTTGCAGGATCTGCAGTTCTTATGGTGCTAACTGCTCCTTTGGTATTTATTCCTGTTGATGTTGCAGGATCTGAAAACGTCCCTCTGCCTGCTTCTTTTTTGTTTAAAGGAGATCAAATTGCAGCTTCCCAATTCAACAGAGCTCATCAAATTTTCTCCAATATTTTTAAGCCAGGGGCTGCAGGAACATCTCAATCAACAGCTGTGGATTCTTCATCAGTTAAAACGGGATATTCAATGGAAGAGATAGTTTTGACGCAAGAACAGTGTGAAGCAGCTGTGGATTCTTCATCAGTTAAAACGGGATATTCAATGGAAGAGATAGTTTTGACGCAAGAACAGTGTGAAGCAGCTGTTAAAATCGAAAAATCAGAAAATCGAGAAGTTACGATTAAAAATCAATTTTTAAAAGACTTAAATCGTGATTTTTTAATAAATAATAATAAAATCAGTGATGGATCATCAACCAATGATCAACTTATGAATAGTTTAAAAGAAATTGCGAATCCTTCTGGTTTGGGTACTATTAATTTAATTGGAAATGATGAAAGATTCCAAAACATTGCAAGAGTGTATAATCAAGGGCTTACTCTTGAAGCAATACAAGTATTTTTAAGGGAACTTCCAGAAAACGAAAGTAATAAATTAACTAGATTGGAGTGGCGCGACTTTAAAACAGAAAGGAATCTTTTAGTAGAATCCCAAGATGGAAAAATACCAATGCATTTAAGAGATGGTCTAAGAATTCATAATTCAGACACTAATAATGTTACCTATTGGATTATAAATTGTGATTCTGAGGATGTTTCCGTAAAAAATCCTAATATTCGGGTAAAATTAGAAAAATATGATCAAAAGCCTGAAGGTTATGAAACGGTCTCCGACGAGTAGCACACTTCTTACCGCATCGCGGTGGCAATGATCGCATGGGTGAAGATTTTGAACTGGCTGTGTCCCCAGGCTAGATTTTCATCGGGTACAACGATTTTTCCCATTGGACCATACGTCACGATTTGTTGGTCATACGGACCTTCTACGCGGGCTCTTACTTGTTTTTCACTGACGTGGTAGTGGCCTTCTTCGATGCGAAAGCCCGCTTCCTCTAGCGCCGCTTTCATGTAGTCCACATAAAAATCCATTGGATTGATGCGTCTTGCCCATTGTGTTATCAGACGTCCTAGTCGTCCATATTCAAACGTATCATCATTAAAGATGATTGTATTGCAGAGACGTTCCTGCTCGAGACGATTCAAAGTCACAACATAATCCAAGAAAGCGAGTTCTAGTGGCGTAACTTTTCCGATTAACTTATCTCTGACAACATTATGGTAGGTGGCTTTGCTGAGGCGCAAGAAATGGCGTTCCTCTTCTTTGTCAAAGATAGGAATTAATATCTCTTCTTCTTTCATCAGCGCATGGGTAAGACCATAAATAAAGGGCTCTAAGTTCATGTAATGAATGAGAGTTCCATAAGGCTTTAACACTTGATGAATCTCTTTGAGAGCGCGGCTAAGGTCTTCTTGTGTAAGGGTGTCAAGCACATTCATTGCCACAACACGATCAAAGCTTTCGGCCGGATATTCCCTTTTTAACTTCAGAATATCCGCTTGTTTAATAGAGGAGGAAGGGGAGTTTTCAAGGGACTGCTCAACGATGACAGGATTGATCTCGCAAAAGGAAAATCCTTTTGCAATTTCTTTGGGAAAAGCGGACGAAAGATTAGAGTCTCCATTTTTATCCAACAATCCTGCTCCCAATTCTAAAATCGCATCCTCTTGTTTCAGGTAGCGCGTACCCATATGACGGATGTTCTCTTGGCGCAAAAGAAAGATCTGATAGCTGATGTATTGCTCATCCGGGGTAGGGTCAAAAGGAAGGTAGTCGGATGGATGGTGCTGCCGGGTTCCTTCGGCATTTTCTTTTTCGATGAAATGGTAGTCAACGCAGTGAATAAGGGGATAGCAAAGATCGAAATTGTTCGCGATGGGCTCCTTGATTTTTAAGAGTAAAGTCTCGAAAGGAGAGGTGGTATCTGGAGAAATAGGGGCGCAAAGTTCTAGTAATGAGTTTGTTGGATTGTTGTTATTCGACATGCTTCTATCCATTTAGAGTGTTTTGATAAATAGTAATAAAGAAACAATTCAAATGTAAGTGAAAATAATGTAAATAATAAATTTAATCTTGTAAGGTGACAAATATGCAAGATGAACTCGACCTTTCAAATTTTCAGCGGCTCGTCGTCGTCTCTAACCGCCTTCCCATTTCTATCCATGGAGACGAAGAGCATCCTCAAATCAGCCCCTCTTCTGGCGGACTGATCACCGCTCTTTCTCCGCTTCTTAGAAATAAAAAAGGATTATGGATCGGATGGTCGGGCGCAACAACCTACGAAAATAGCAAAATAGACGCTCTTATCGATACTTTTCAGAAAGAGGTAGGATTCTCCCTTCATCAAGTTCCTTTAACAAAGGAAGAAGTGTCAAATTACTACGAAGGATTCTCCAACGAAATCATCTGGCCCCTTTTTCATGATCTACAATTTCAATGCAACTTCTCTCCCGCCTTTTGGGAAGGATATAAACGCGTAAATGAGAAATTTGCCACACATGTCCTTTCTCTTGTCAAACCAGACGACTTTGTATGGATCCAAGACTATCACCTCATCTTACTCGCAAAAGATCTTCGTCAGGTAGGATTCCACTCTAAGCTCGCCTTTTTTCTGCATATCCCTTTTGCCCCTCTTGATATCTTTTTAAAGATTCCATGGAGATTTGAAATTCTACGCAGTCTCCTCGAATACGACTTTATCGGATTCCAAACACTTCGCGACCAACGAAATTTTATTCAATGTGTCCGTGCGCTTTTAAAAGAGATAAAAGTAGGGAGCTGGCGCAATCAGACGCTACTACAAGTCGGGGGGCGAGAGGTGCGTGTCGGGGCCTATCCGATCAGTATCGACTACCAACAATTTGCCAAAACGGCCGCCATTCCTGCTGTGACGAAAGCTGTAGAAGAAATAGTACGTACAAAGGGTCCATTGAAGATCGTCTTCAGTGTCGACCGTCTCGACTACACAAAAGGGATCCCTTATCGTCTAAATGGAATTGCTTACTTTCTAGAACATCATCCAGAAATGCACGAAAAGGTCCGCTTTGTCCAGGTTGTTGTTCCAAGTCGAACAGGAATCAAAGAATATGACTTATTAAAAGATCAAATCGATCGTCTCGTTGGCGAAATCAATAGTCGTTTCACGAAATCCGGTTGGGTTCCCATCCACTACATGTTCCATTCTCTCTCTAACGAAGAACTGTTGGCATATTATCGTCTTGCCGATGTCGCTCTAGTGACGCCTGTGAAAGATGGAATGAATCTTGTCTCCAAAGAATACTGCGCAGCAAACATCGACGAAACAGGAGTCCTTGTCCTCAGCGAATTTGCCGGCGCGGCGACACAACTAAAAGAGTTCGCACTCTTGATCAATCCCTACGACGTCGTTGGCCTCGGAAATGCCATCTACACTGCTTTAAAAATGCCCGCTACAGAAAGGCGCGAACGCATGCACAAAATGCGTCTGCACATCAAAGCAAACGATATCTATCGCTGGGTAAATAATATCGTAAAAGGAACCTATCCAGAACTTCACGAAGACTCAACTCTAATAGAAGAATATACTCCCACTGAGGGGTAAAAAATAAGGCTGGAAAATTTGGAGTTTTCACAGCCTCAAGAGAAATCCACTCAATGTGACTTACGAGCCCCTGCCCACATAAAGAATAAAGAAAATCCAGTCACCAATAAATTAATACCGACGAGTAATCCAATCACCCAAGCAGCAGTTCCAGGAAGTCCGCTCCAGATCAAATACGACAACACTAAAGTGATGATTCCACTAAAGATTAACCAGGTTGATCCCGGTGTCGATCTGATGTTGAATCCCATTACAATCTGCGCCACACCCTGAAACAAAAAGAAAATCGCCAACAATAACGTTAACGCAATAATTCCATTCACAGGATACGCCAATAAATACACGCCGATCACAATCGAAAGGATCGCCGCAATAAATCCAGGCCAAAACCCTTCGATAAATCCACTTTTTAACACACGAAATCCCTGGACCAGCCCACTTAAAACGAACAGTGAACCGATTAAGAGCTCGATGCTCAACGTGAAAAGTTGGGGAATCGCCACAGCAAAAATCCCTAATACAATTAACAACAGGCTTTCAAATAGAAATAACCCACTGTTTTTTATGATTGTTTCTCTCATTCTACCCCCCCTTCGTTAGTTAAAATGAAAATCACGATCCATCACTGTCTTACGATTATCTCGTCTTGCATTCTCAATCGCCTTTTCACACTCACGCTCAACAAGTTGAGTAAGTCTTTCCATAACGGATGAAGAAGTGTTCATATCAGCTTTTTCTTTGATATGTTTCTTAATTTTACTGACAACTACAAGTGTCTCTGCCATAACGCCTCCTATGTGTGGGTATAAATTCACATATATCAGGAGGCTTTGTCTTAGTAAATAAATATTTTATTTTTTATTTAGAGAGGAAAAATTTTCCGTCATCCGCTATAGTCGAAAAGTAAAAAGGTTTTTTTTATGCGCATTATATTCGGTATGAAGCTTTTAATGCTCTCTCTCTGCCTCTCTAGCTGCGGCCAGCCCATCTGCTGGATAGACGAAGAACCCGAAATGCTCTCCTGCTCCGAACTCCCTCTTCGTCCTGTCCGCATCGCTCTTGTCCTCGGCTCGGGCGGCGCCCGTGGCATGGCCCACGTCGGAGTGCTAGAAGAACTGGAACGCGCTCACATCCAAATAGACCTTATCGTCGGCTGCAGCGCCGGTAGCGTCATTGGTGCGCTCTACGCCGACAACCCTCAAGCAGAATCCATCATGGCGATGACCCTGCACCGCAAACGTCACGACTTCCTCGAATTATGCTGGTGGCGTTGCCGCTACGGCTTCATGCACCGCGGCCCCTTCATCGACTTCATCAACACAACTCTCGCAAGCAAAACATTTGAAGAACTAAAAATCCCTCTCGTTGTTGTTGCCACAGACCTCTGTAAGGGAGAAAAAGTTTGCTTTGCCAGCGGTCCAATCGCCCCCACTATCCACGCCTCCTGCGCTATTCCTTTCTGCATGTGCCCGGTCCGCTACAATGGGCGCATCCTTGTCGATGGGGGAGTGATCGATCCGATCCCTGTCAGTGTTGCAAAACTATTTAATCCCGATCTGATCATCGCTGTCGATATTAGCAGTCCATTAGATGGATACGATAGTCCCGGACATCTCTTCGATATCGCAAAACGCAGCGCTGAAATTAGCCATCAAGAGCATTCCCGCCTATGCGGATTAGGGGCGGATATTACCATTCGTCCAGACGTCGGGCAAGCGGGTATTTTCGATGACGAATGCAATGCCACCTTATACCAAGCAGGAAAGCAAGCCGCTATAGAAGCCCTTCCAGCCATCTTTGAAGCGATCAAAGAAAAAAATATTTCTTCGATATCAAAATTTTGATTGTTGTTTGCAATCTTCTTGCTAAAAGTTTACCTTATCATTATACCGTTCGTGGTTCAAAATTTGATTTTTGGGCCGCGTGAAAGCTCCCGCGGTTGGCACATCGTAAGTGGGTCAATATTAACAATATGAACCCACTTACGATGCGCCAACCGCGGGGCTTTGACGCAGCCGAAAAACCAAATTTTGAATCACGAGCGGTATATACCTTCTTTTATATTTTATAGGCGCAAAGGCAAATAAAGAAAGGACACGTGGCCACGATGAGTCTATCTTCCGTAACTCAATCCTCAAATCGATCACCTACTTTTTCCAGCTCTTACGGCATACCGGTTCAAAGAATTATCGATAATAGTAAGGACCATCTAAAAAAAAATGCAGTTCAAGTATCTCCGCAACTTTTTAATGCACTTTTTCCAGATAAAGACAACGATACCCCACACTATGTGAAAATAAATAACTGGATTTATCCTGTAGAAATAAATCCGCATCTCTCAGGCAATTTAATCACAATTAACGCTTTTCAACGAGAAGAACGCAACGAATCGATTTGTCGAGGAGGATGCGAATTGATCGTCTATCGAATAGACGAAGCGCTAGAAGCAATTCCTGCATTTGAAGAAATATGGATAGAGCTAGCACCTTACGAATCCTTACCACGACGAGGTCTCTTAGATGATCCACTTTGGATCAATGTAGAGGAATTAAAAGAAGAATTCCTCCGCCACTACAACACCCATTATCTAATGCAAAGCCAACAAATCTATCTCGAAAATCCTCGTTTTGGTTCATTAGAATTAAAAATGATAAGTTCAAAATTTTCAGCTGATGAAACGCAACCGACTAACGTTTCGCGAGGAAAAATCACTGAGAAAACCGAATTGAATTTTTCTGTTCAGTACTTTATTCAAAATATTCATATCTTTCAAGAATACCCTCCCGAGTGGATTAAGAGACTATGTTTTGAAGTGAAAGAAGTGATTAACATGAAAAAAAAAGTGTCTGTTGATATTTCTTCGAACACGATCAATAAAGAGTGGCCCATCAGTGGGACTCACCTTCCTCTGCATGTTTCCTTAGAAGAAATTCAATTGCTCATACGACAGTTATGCCAAGAAAAGTTAATTTATTATCAAACTAAAATCACCCTAAATCTGGGGGGCGGCGGCGATTGGGAATATACTTTAGGCCTTAGCTCGGTAGAACTTAAAGGTAAATATCCTAAAAAATTCAAGTATCACAAAGCCGTAAAATTAGACCCTTCTCATGAAATTCAATTGAAAGCAAATGAACACCTTGTTTTTACAAAAGGAGAAAAAGATAGAATTGTTGCAGAACAAGCAACGATAGAAATTAATGATTTTGAATCATTTGTAAATGGAGAAAATGTTGTGGATGTTTCTTCTCTTGAAAAGCAAATCAAAGAAGAAGGGCGATTGATTGTAGAAAAAGGTCTTTTTAACCTCACGTTAGAAACCGGGCAAAAACTTTTATTAAAAGTAGTCAGTGTATGGACCACACAGACTTTAAAAGAGGGAGTATTAAAAAATTTGTGGCAAATCGACAGCACAACACGGGTTCTCTTTAAAGTGAAATCAGGAATAGACCTTACTCTTGTCGACTCTCCTCTTATTTATTTAGCAAGGAAAGTGGTCGTAAAAGTTTATCAGACGACCGACACAATTAAATATGACGATAAATTTTTTAGACAACTATTTTTTGGTCTTGTTCCAAAACAATTTGTAGAAAAAAAAGAAGTTGGCACCATCACCGGTAATAATACGATAGGCTTTACTGTAGACAAAGTTGAAGTGGCTGCCGAAACACAACCGACAGGTTTTTATGGAGCCTTGTATGAGTATAATGAACAAACAATATTTGAATTCAACGTCATCCCAAATGGGCCTTCCTCCATTACAAATTTTGAGTCACCTCTTTCCTATTCTTACGAAGATTTTAAAAAATTCTTGTCGATGCAGAGGATAGGAGGGTTAAGCGAACAGACGCAAAAAATCTACAACGAAATCATTCTTCCACGTCAACAATACAGCGCATGGGGACAAGCAAATGGACAAAAAGCCAACAAAGGATTTCTCCTTGCGGGTCCCCCAGGAACAGGAAAGACACGATTAATTGAAGCGTTAGGAACTTTGTTAGGATGCACAGGAGACCGTTTAAAATTTGTTGTAGGAGCGAGCATATGGAACAAGTACATCGGAGAGTCAGAAAAAAGGGTACGAGCACTCTTTGAATCAGCCCGTATAGCCCAAAGAGATTTAGGTTTGAAAAGTCCTCTTTTTCTTATCGCCATCGATGAGTGCGAAAATGTATTTAGTAAGCGCCAAGATAGCGATGCTAATTGGAAAAGTGGTGTTACAACAACATTTTTAAGTGAGATTGATGGAATAGACTCTCTCAATAATGTCATCGTTATCGGCATCACCAATAAACCCGACATGATCGATGAAGCCGTCATACGTCCCGGTCGTCTATCTCCTACCATCACCATGGGAAATCCGAATAAGGAAGGAATAAAAGAAATTTTTAATATTCATATGCGTGAAATGAAAGATAACGGAATCATAGACGAGAGCATTGATATCGATCAGTTAGCAGAAATGGCCTTAGGGCATAGCGGGGCCTTCATCGAAGGAATCGTGCGCTTGGCCTTTTCTTATTCTCTGGCCCGTCTTAATGAAGCAGGCATTCCACCGGAAGACATTAAAGGACACCCTCTTTCTAAATTAACGATGCCCGATTTTGAAAAAGCCTACCATTCCCTTGCAAATTCTAGAAAAAGGAAAGTAACGGTTCTTTCCCCGAGCAAACAACCCCCTCTAACAACACGCACTTACCTCGCCGAACAACACGGTCTAGTGGGCTTTAGTGAAGAGACAATCCAAGAGATCGACCGCACAATTTTGTCTTCCAATATTCATCGGCAACAATTGAAAAAGCTAAATCTGCCGATGCAAAAAGGACTCCTTATCCACGGTACGGCAGGTTCTGGAAAAACCTCTTTAGCAAAAGCATTTGAATCCCTTCTTTATTGCCCTTCCGATCATTTTCACTACTACTCAAAAGACCCACGCCTAGATAAAAATCCTGTAGGATCATGGAATGAAATAAAAAATATATTAGATGGTTTTTGGGGAAAGAGTGCGGATTTAGAAGACGACGCCCCTCCTTTTGTTCTAGTAATAGAAGAGATCGATCAGTTTTTTACAGAACAAACAATGCCCTACGATCCTTCAACCATTATTGATGCGTTCGTAAAAAGCGCCGAAGGGCTCTATCTAGGGGCGGACAACCCACTAGAAAATCTATTCATCATCGGAACGCTCTCGCATAAAGGCTATATCGGAGAAAACGATCCTTTGCGTCAAAAAAAGGAGGGAACCCTTTATTTATCCCTCTCTACATCTGAACAAAGAAGAGGGGTTCTTGAATCTGCTCTTAAAGAACTTCTGCAAGAAGGATGCGTATTAGACGTTGAAGAAATTCTTTGTTACACAGAAGGAAAAAGCTGCAACGAAATAAAGACTCTTTGCCGTCGAGCATTCACGCTCTCTCTACAAGATCCCGAACAACAATTAAAAAACGAACATTTTGAAAGGGCATGGAGGGAATCCCAAACCCCGCAACTGTCTTACATGACATAAGAAGCTAAAAAAAAAGATGCTCAGAAGGGGAGTCGTCCACATTCTGAGCATCTATACACAAATGAAAGGTTTAAGCTTCTGCAGCTTTTAAACCGTTCTCAGCAGCCTGCTTTTCTTCTGTCTCCTCATTCAACTCTTTCAAGCTAGTTCCTAGCTTGCCAACAGCAGAAAACCAAGAGACAAAAATCGCAATCGCCACAACAGCAACCAAAGGAATCAACGACGGCAGTGTCGCCCCAGGAATCAATGTCTGTAAGATGAAGAAGGTTAATGCCCCACCCGACTTTCCTAAACGGCCACCCGATACATCAACCGCTGCCTTTCCTTTCGTTCTTAACTCATTATCCAATGGGATATACGCCATCTCCTTCGTCGAATCAAACAACGAATACTTCGAGGCTTTAGTAAAGGCTCCGCCAATAAGTCCAATCTGCACCGCCAGCCCCATCGCTGTCACCCCAGCAAACAAAGGCTCAGCTGTCCCTTGAATATGCCCATAATAAACAGCAGTAAAGAAGATGATGCTCGTCACAATCAACGTCGCTGGAACAATACACGCAACTTTCTTCCAGCTAAAGCGGCGCAACACATAACTACTTAATGGCATCAATACAAGCGCCATCAACCCTGTTAACGTCGATAAATATGCCATATAATCGGTATACGCATTCTTATCGCCATTGGTGTACAACTTAACCTGCCCTTTCCACAAAACGTCGATATAGTTAATGGTCACTCCATAAGAAAGCACCAAAATTGCAATACACAACAAATGCTTAGAGCTAACAATATACTTAAAGCTCTCGCTCAACGACAACTTCGGCTTCTTTTTCTTCGGAGTCTTATCCCCAACTTCCAACGTCGGAACAATCTTACGATTCATCCAATAGTATAATCCCATCGTGATCAGTCCCGCTCCGCAGACCAAACTCATCAAAATCTTAAGATTTAATTCCCAAGAAGGATCAAACTCCGCAACAGCCTCTTCTCCACCTCTACCCCCACACAGAAGGGTAATAATGACTCCAGATAAAATAAGGCCTATATTCCCGATAAAGCCAAATAATGGATAATGTCTCTTGGCCTCACTTGCCTTCGTCGTCTCATTCGCAAACTGCCAAAACAACAACGACAACACAACACTACCCCATAACTCCGCTAAAATGTAAAACAGACAATAGGACCAATTTCCCCACATGGAAATAAACCACTTGAAATTAGGATAATACTGCTGCAAATTGTACACGGTCTCATGATTCGGATGCAGATACTCAATATTCGGATACATCAAAAATGCAAAAAATCCAAAAAAGGCAATAAATCCACTCACAAAAATGTAAAAGACGGTCTCTCGCTTGAAAATCGACGCCATCTTTGAATAAAGGACCATAAACAGTACCGCAGCCGGCATCGTTCCCCATAACTTTAAAAAGGAAATAATCTCCGCATCCGATCCCCTAGCATTCACAACCAAAGAATCCTTCACGTTACGGACAATGGTATAATTGAAAAGAATGAATAACATCATCAGTGCCATCGGCACTAACTTCTTGAACTCATGGGCGTGGATTGGAAAAAATATCGCCCTCAGTGTTGAAAATTCGTTATTATCTACTTTGTTTGATGAGGTCATGCTTGTTACCTATTATTGTTGTTTATTAATTGCTTATATTATAAAGCAAACAAATTTATAATTCAATCCCATATTTACTTTTTCTTTAAAATTAAAAATAATAAAATGGGGGCATCTTTAAGAAATCTTTACAATTAATAGGCGAAAGAGAAAGTTGGTATAAATAAAAAATCCAGTCCTACCGAGGACTGGATTAAAATAATAATTTGTTTGATGACGCTTACGTCTTAATTATTACGACGCCTTCCAATAAGACAACAATACAGATGTTGCTTGCGACACATTCAGCGAATCAATCTTTCCAGCCATTGGAACATAGACTCTAAAATCCGCCTGCGTACTGAGAAGCTTGCGAATTCCTTCGCCTTCAGATCCCATCACCAATACAGTTTTTTGCGGAAAATCAAAGTCAAAAAGCGAAACAGCATCATCATTCACTTCTGCTGTGACGATTGAATACCCTGCATCAGAGAACTTTTTGAGTTCTTCGACAAGATTTGACACTTTAAGCAAACAAACGAGCTCTGAAGCGCCCACACTGACTTTCGTCACGACAGGAGTCACTTCAACACCACGATTTTTTGACCACATCACCGCACCCACTCCAAAACACTCTGCAGCACGTAAGATCGCTCCAAGATTTTGTGGATCAGAAATAGAATCCAATGCAAGAACTAAGTCCTTATCCTTTGTTTCAACAAGATAATCTTCGGTACAAAGCTCAGGACGAGGACGCACCTGCGCAACGAAGTTTTGATGTGACTCAGAATCCATCATCGCATTGAGTTGATCTTTTTTCATCACGACAACTTCAATATTTGCCGCTTTAAGCTGATCCAATAACTCATCACCCTCTTCTTTAGAAGTGTACACGCGTACAAGGCGAGCAGGGGAGTGAAGCAATACTTCTCGTACGCAGTTTCTACCCATGATCATCTGTCCATGATGCGCAACATATTGTGGCTTCGATGGAGAGGCATCGACAGGTTTTCTAGTAGATGCGACGCGAGGTGCTTCTTTCTCAAAACTGCGCGGACGGCTTTCTTGTAAAGGTCGCTTGTATTCAGATCCCCAAACATTATCTTTCGGACGCTCACGTCCCGCTGAAGGTCCTCTTCTTTCGTCACTCTTCCACTCAGACGATCCTTCACGGCGCTCTGGACGCCCTTCTCCTGGACGACCACGGCTAGCGGAAGGGCCACGTCCTGCTGGCCTCTCACGATCTGATGACCATCCTGCACTTGCCGGACGTCCACGTCCTGCGGAAGGTCCTCTTCTTTCGTCACTCTTCCACTCAGACGATCCTTCACGGCGCTCTGGTCTTTTTTCACCAGGTCTTCCACTACGGCCAGCAGAAGGTCCTCTTGATTCAGAGTTCACTCGGTCTGATGACCATCCTGCACTCGCCGGACGTCCACGTCCCGCAGAAGGTCCTCTTCTTTCATCACTCTTCCACTCAGACGATCCTTCACGGCGCTCTGGTCTTTTTTCACCAGGTCTTCCACTACGGCCAGCAGAAGGTCCTCTTGATTCAGAGTTCACTCGGTCTGATGACCATCCTGCACTCGCTGGACGTGCACGTCCTGGGGAAGAACTTCTTCCTGCAGGTCCTTTACTTGGGGATCTCTTGCTGTCAAAGCTTCGTCGCTCAGAGGAGTACTTTCCAGGTGCTGCTGCAGGCTTGCGTTGAACGGATTGCGCTCCGGATTTAGGTTTAAATGCTTTATTTCTTTTCATGTGATCTCTCCATTCATGCGTTTTTAAAAGGAGAGTATAAGGTCTAAATCACATATAATCAATGATTTAATTTTATTTTTAGATAGGGGAATGTAATAAAATATTTTAAACTTACCACTAAGCAAAGTCTTTCCAGCTGTTCCAGCTCAAAGAAGAAACAATTCCCCAAAACGCATTCAACCCAAAAAGATACGCAATAAGCGGAAGAGGATCCATTAAACCCACAGGATGGTGGTGAATGTAAGAGATCGCAACTAACATCTGCACACAAAAAGAAAGAGCCCCGATCAATATCCCTTTAAGAGTGATCATTCCATCCAAAAAGGGCACAAGAAAAAGTAATCCCCATAGCCCTCCCCATCCAAGGTCACTCAATAAATCGATCAAATTGAAGTCCGGCATGAAATCAAAACCCACGAGTCGAGGTAGATTTAAAAAACCAAACAATAAATTGAAGGTGTTAACAGCAACGCCTCCTAGGCATCCAGAGATAAATGCGATGATTGCTTTTTTCGAAATTGACATGTCGATTTCCTTGTGTATAATTTACATATAAAATTAAATTTGTTTTTACACAATAGGCAGGAAACAGTGAAAGTAAAAATATTGGCATTCGCCGGCAGCACACGCAAAGACTCCTACAACAAAAAACTTGTTAAAATTGCCGCCAAAGCTGCGGAAGAAGCCGGGGCAGAAGTCACTTTTATCGACCTAAAGGACTATCCTCTCCCTCTTTACGACGAAGATGATGAAGAAGCTTCCGGCCTTCCCGAAGTTGCTCTTCAGTTAAAGAAAATTTTTAATGAACACCATGGCCTCCTTATCGCTTCCCCAGAATATAATAGCTCAATCAGCGGAACGCTGAAAAATACCATCGACTGGGTCTCTCGCAAAGCAATAGAAAACGAGGCGAATCTTCAATGCTTTAAAGGAAAAGTAGCGGTGATCATGAGCGCCTCCCCAGGCGGCTTAGGCGGAATTCGCGGTCTAGTTCACCTACGTTCAATATTAGAAAACATCAATGTCATCGTTCTTCCCACTCAAGTGACACTCCCTTTAGCTTACGAAGCCTTTAATGACGATGGCACTCTAAAAGATCCTGCCAAACAAAAAGCAACAGCAGTCTTAGGCACGGCACTACAGAAAATGCTCGCAAAGCTGATCTAAGGAATATGGTCTTAAGAGGGGATCGACTGCACATGATCAATACGCTTGATCCCGTCTTTGTCAATGATTAGTCTAAACTTTTTTAGCTCATCATAAAAAGTTCCATCTTCACGCATGTAATGGTTTTTTACGATAATGTTGAGATGATACACTTTAGGCAATCGCATCATGGTGCATTTATTTGTTTCTTTATTAAGGCTAATGTAAGAATGAAAAGGATCATCCGCCTTTCTAAGAAAATTCGAAATATTAAACCTTAAAATGACATTCAACCCATTCCGCCGCCCCAAGGTCATCGAAGAACGAGGCTGCATCTCAATGGTCTGCTTATAATGGATCACATTTTCAGGGCGTCGAAAATCCTCTAAAATGGCATGGTATTCTCTATTTCGCGCCTTAGTGATCTCTTCCGGCAACTTACTAGCCTCCACAAATGTAAACGACTCTTTCAGCTTTCCTAATGTGACATCTCCTTTAGGAGAACGAATTTTAGTCGTATAGTCAGAAAACCAACGAAACGCCAAACGATAAGAAAAAGACTTCAGCACCTCTTTTAATCTATCTTTAAGCACATATAAAACCACAGTTGCAATAATGAAGGGCTCAGAATTAAGCACAAAAACCTGTCCCTGCCAAATAAAAAATAAGAAATAAAACAACATTGCAATTCCCGCAGCCAAACTCCCTATAAAATTCTGCAAAGCAAGATCCGGCGAAGAACGACTCGTATTTAACTGCAATGCATCAAACACAAACTTATTCAATAATCCATTGCGATAAAAAATCTCTTCACTTGCAACAGCGTCCTCCTGAACATCCTCTACCTCGACAGTAAGCGCAGTACGGTCATGCTTCTCGCGAAGGATCTCCTCCACAAGAATAGCATCCGCCTGGGCATACTCCTCCCCAACAAGGCTGCGCATGCGATATAAAAGGGCAGAAAAATAATAGTCGATCGCATTACTCAAAAACTCATCCATATAGATAAAATAGGTCTTTAAAACAGTGTCAGATCCGCGCGCTAAGCACTGATTTTCCAGCTGATCAAAGGCAACTCGAAATGCCTGCACTTCACAGCTCAACTCTTGACACTCGGCACAAAATTCGTCAGCACTACTCTTTTTTATTTGCTTCATCAAAATAAGCACCCGCTCTCTCAGCGCACTACGAAAAATATTCCCCAATAGCTTCAACTCATCTTCCACATGTCGCATCACTTCATTCGATAGCTCCGCCCCAAAATCGAATGCAATCACATTCAATGGAGAAAGCACATTGGCCGGATCGACCAGCTGCTTTAAAGTAAACCGAGGGGTCTTATAACGAATAAAATGGGTCTCATCGCAATAGAACTGATGCTTAGGATAAGTTAAGGGATTAATCTGTAAACTGTTTGGAATAAAAATGTAAAGCTCTTGGCTAAAGATGCTTACGTGATTTGTGTTCAAGGGAATGAACTCAGATTTCAACTCAAATTGCATCCGATCTCTCTGATGAATCACCCCAGGATCAAGCTCTTTGACGATTTTGTTCATTATTAACCCTCAATTTTAAGTTATAATAATAATTTTAAAAAATCAATAGACCGAATTAAATAGGATGCTATACATAAGTGAAATCAAGAATCGGTTTTTGAGCGATGTAAAAGCTCCCGCGATTGACCGATCGAAAGTCGTTTAATATTAATAATATAAAACGACTTTCGATCGGTCAATCCCGGGGCTTTGACATGCTTAAAAAGCCAATTTTTAAATTCACTTGTGTATATAGTAAAATTTTGGAGGATCCCATGCGCGACTATCAACCAATTGAAAACTACGGTGTCATCGGTGACCAAAATACGGTCGCCCTTGTCGGTCTTAACGGATCAATCGATTTCATGTGCTTCCCCGAATTCGACTCTCCCACAATCTTCGCCGCCATGCTCGATGTCAACAAAGGCGGATACTTCCAAATTGAAGCCGCCCACGGCGATGTTAAACATAAACAAATGTACATCCCCGACACGAATATCCTTCTAACACGCTACCTTTCTTTTGAAGGAGTAGGGGAGATCGTTGACTTCATGCCAGTAGAAGAAATACGCACAAGCAACGTCCTCGCACGCCGCATACGCAACATCCGCGGAAATACCACATACCAAATGAACTGCTGTCCCCGTTTCAACTACGCCCGCTCCACACACACCGCCACCCAACCTAACCCTAACGAAATCATCTTCGCCTCCAATGATGAAAGTGGACTTGTCCTACGTCTGACCAGCACAGTTCCCATCCAGCTCAAAGAAGGGGACGCCTTCGCCGAATTCACTCTAAAAGAAGGCAATAAAGCGGACTTCATGCTTGAACAATACGATGCCAATCACCCGAATCGCGGCGACATCTCCGCCTATATCGACAAAACACTGATCGAAACAATCAACTACTGGAAAGCATGGATAGGAAAATCAAAATATAATGGGCGATGGAGAGAAATCATCAACCGCTCAGCACTAGTCCTAAAACTTCTCACCTCACACAAATACGGGTCGATCGTCGCTGCACCAACGTTCAGTCTTCCAGAAGAAATCGGAGGAAGCAAAAATTGGGACTACCGTTACAACTGGATCCGTGACACCGCCTTCACTCTCTACGCCCTGATCCGTTTGGGCTACACAAAAGAAGCCGGCGCCTTCATCGACTGGCTACAAAAACGCTGCTGCGATATCAACCACCCAGGAAAACTCAACCTAATGTACGCCCTCAATGGGACCAAAGACTTAAAAGAAATCGAACTCACTCACCTAGAAGGCTACCGCAAATCCGGCCCCGTCCGCATCGGCAACGGCGCCTACCAACAGCTTCAACTAGACATCTACGGAGAACTGATGGACTCGATCTATCTCTACAACAAATATGGAGAAATGATTTCATACGATTTCTGGAACGCCATCGCCGGACAAATCGATTGGCTATGCGACAACTGGCAACGTCCCGACAACGGCATCTGGGAAATACGAGAAGGAATGCAACACTTCCTGTATTCAGAACTGATGTGCTGGGTAGCAGTCGACCGCGCCATCCGTCTCGCAGAAAAACGCTCATTCCCTATTAATAAAAACTGGGTGGTCACACGCGATAAAATATACCGATCGATATTCGAGGAATACTACGACGAAAAACTCAAAACATTCGTCCAATACAAAGGCTCCAATCGCGTCGACGCCTCCACTCTCCTAATGCCTCTTGTTCGGTTTATCGGCCCACGTGATCCGCGCTGGCTCTCCACCCTAGATGCCATAGAAAGGGAATTAGTCTCAGACTCCCTAGTCTACCGCTACCGCACCGACGCCGGCGCCGCAAGGGGAATCCATGCCGACGAAGGAACATTCTCTCTCTGCTCTTTCTGGTATGTCGAATGTCTATCGCGTTCAGGCTACGTCCAAAAAGCCCGTTTCTATTTCGAAAAAATGCTGGGCTATGCCAACCACTTAGGTCTCTACTCAGAACAGCTAGGATTTCAAGGCGAACACTTAGGCAACTTCCCTCAAGGCTTCACTCATCTAGGTCTAATCAGCGCGGCCTATAATCTCGACCAGCAACTTAACGGCAAATACGGGCAAGAAAAAATCACCGATCTCAATCGTCTAAAATAGAAAAAAAGAAAAAAACAATTTTGAAAATTTGCTAAAATTGTAAAGGGTGTCTATAATCCGGTTTAATTTAAACTGGAGGACCCATGTTACAAAAATTTGCTTATCTAAGCACCTACGTCGAATCAAAGAAAGCACAAAAAGAATCGATTCTTTCCACTATCCTCCATGTCGTGATAGGCAGTGCATTTCTCGCCCTTGTCTCACAAGCTGCACTCTATCTTCCCAACACCCCCGTTCCTGTTTCGATGCAAACATTCGGTGTCCTAATGCTTGTCCTCGTTCAAGGAAAAACAAAATCCATCGCCTCAATCCTCCTCTATCTCGCACAAGCAACGGTCAGCCTCCCTGTTCTGGCCGGGGGAGAAGTTAATCCTCTCTGGTTTATCGCCCCCCGCGCCGGATACCTGTTCGGCTTTCTCGCCTGCGCTTGGGTTGCAGGATCTCTGTTAGAGCGTCGAACATCACCCTCTTTCCTTTGGGTGGTCTTTAGTCTGACCTGCGGACACATCATCACGCTATTAATGGGAATGTCTTGGCTGTCCGTTTTTGTCGGATGGAATCACGCTTTCTTTGCCGGCGTCGTTCCCTTCATCCCAGGAACAATCCTAAAAACTCTCGCAGCGGCTTGCGCGTCCAAACCGCTCTCATGGAGCACAAAAAAATGACGTCAGGTTTGGTCCTTTGCTACTCCGGAGGCCCACACTACCAAGGAATCTCTTATGAAAGTCTCACCGCAATTGAACACTCCATAGAAAAAATTCACCCTTCACTAAAGATAGAGCGCGCCGCCGGCTCTATCTTTGCCTCACGTCTCACACAACAAGAAACACCTTTTTTAGTTGTCTTTCCCGGAGGACAATGCAGTACATGGGATACCACTCTCAATAAAGAATCCATACGCTCTATAAGAAAATTTATTAAAAAAGGGGGCTCCGCCCTCATGGTATGCGCAGGGGCCTACTTCGCAGCAAAAAGATCACTCTTCCACCTTTCAGAAGGAATCATAGAAAAAGAAAGGACACTAAAATTTTTCGCCGGAACAGTGGAAGGTCCTTTCCTCTCACCACCGACAATCCCCAACGGCCCAGTCAAAAACCTGATCACAAAAATACGATGGCAAGATGGCTCTGAAGGATCAGTCTACATCTATGGGGGCGGGCAATTTCATCCAGAAGACGATGCCACAAATTACGAAGTCCTCGCGCGCTATTGTAGCGATGAATCCATCGCCATCGTAAAATGCAACGTAGACAAAGGAACTGTCATTCTATCCTCCGTCCATCTAGAGTTTGATGAAATTCCAGAAGGGGTTATCTCCCAATTCACAGATGCAAATACAGAAGTCAACACGGCACTAAGAGAAAGCAAGGGTTTCCGTCATGAGTGTCTGACGCAGATTTTTAATAAGCTAAAAATTAATGAAAAACTTATAACAAGCACCGTGACCGATTACGCTTAATGCCGATTTGCAATAATCATTCGTCGCACAAGAAATGCTAAAAGCACTGTCCAAGGGTTATTATAGGCGAATATACCAACTCCCGCTACCGCTGTTACTGCTGCAGCCCCTAGTGCGGTTCCAAACATCACAAAACCACCCACCTTTATCAATGTTTGAAAATAGTCAGCGGCATAAACTAAATTTTTTGTGTAAGAAAGCGCAGAAGTGATTGTCTCAGAATATTTAGAAATGTCCGCATAGGTAAGCGTTAATTTTTTTTCATTCTCAGGAATTTCAATCTCTGTCTGGTGACCTGGATCTATTTCGAATTTTGTGAGAGTGGTGATCAGTATTTCAAGTTCATTATCAGAAGCGAGTGCCTGACAAGTAATCGTACTTTCGTTAGTGAAAGGGTTTTCTTCAAATTCCCACGTCATCAACCCGCCGGTTCTATTGTACTCTTCAAGTTTTTGTTTTAACTCTCCAATCGTGATCGTTACGCTTCCTTCTTTTTGGCAATCATCTAGCATTTTTTTTAGTTCAGGATGCCCTTTCATAACCTCAATGAGCAATCCTTTTAAGGTTTCTATTGGATCCTCATGAGCGACAACAATTTCTTTTCCTACAAATGAAGAGTTATCAACACCATCCATCCTCACCCACTCATCTGCAACTCTTTCCACCCGCTGCTCTAACTCACCGTCTCCAGAAGTCGTCGTTGAAGAGCTATTAACACCATCCATCCCCACCCACTCATCTGCAACTCTTTCCACGCACGGCTCTAATTCACCATCTCCAGAAGTCGTCGTTGTCGTTACGTAGGAGCGCTCAGCAAAAAGTTGGGCATATTGATGGTAGATGCTAGTAGAAGGGGAAGCCATGATCAACTCTCCAGTTATTGCTAATCAAAATTAAGAACGAAAAAGAATTCCACCAATAGAAATTTGAACTGTCCCTTTAAATTGATACGCACAATTTAATAGATATCTCCCATCCTCCATCAAAGAAAGTTGGGTCTTTGAAACAGTCCGCTCTTCCTCGTCGTACAATCGCCAAGAAATCTCACTTTGACTCAACATTCCATTGCCATGAAAATTTCCGTACAAAGGATTATATAACTCGGCAAGGAATTTATTGTCTTGAATATCTTTAATGAAATGCGTCGATTGCCAACACTCCTCCGTTTCCGTCAAGCAGGTGACTTGCGCAATCTCAATCGTCCCATTTTCTAATACTCGCACTTTCCAATCTAAAGTAAAGTGGATCGCCGCCCCAGTCTGCAAAATGATAATCGTTCCAAACCCTTCCCACTTCCCTGTTTTTAAAAGAAAATGATCGATAACACTCTCTTTAACAATATGGTTGCTCATTTTACCAGCTCCTTTGAAGTGTCCACCTTAATCACATCATCATGATCGACATCGGACGCTCCAAACAATATCCAACATGTCACCACAGCAATGACGAGTAATCCAATAATCATTAAATTAGTAGCGCCGAATTTTTCCAATCCTATCTCCTTCGAGATTCAAAAAAACAAATTTTGAAACACGTTCGTTATAATTTAGCATAATTTAAAATATTTTCTTTTCAATCAATAGCAAATTGAATAAATAGGCAAAATAATGTATCATCGGGAGCATTCAAAAAAAGGAAAGATCAATGATTGGTGTTCTTGTAAGTTTAATTTTAAATAGTATCGCTGTTTTTACCACAGCCTACATATTACCAGGTATTCAGATTGATAGTTTTTGGACGGCTATGGTAGTGGCAATTGTTCTGGGTCTAGTCAATGCGATTATCCGACCAATCTTACTTATCATCACTCTCCCTATCAACATATTGACGCTAGGTCTCTTCACCTTTGTCATCATGGGAGGATTAGTCACGTTAGTAAGCTCTCTCGTCACTGGTTTTTACGTCGCCAACTTTTGGTGGGCAATCGCCTTCGCATTTGTTCTAATGATCATTAACAGTTTCATCAGCACAAAAACCTTCGACTACTAATCTCATACAGTAGGACCAATCATCTTCTCGGGGCGGACATGTCGTTCAAACTCCGCTTCCGAGAGATATCCCAACTCCATGCACGCCTCCTTCAATGTCTTGTTCTCATGATACGCATGGTGTGCAATCTCCGCACACTTATCATATCCAATAAGGGGACTCAAACAGGTCACCAACATCAGCGAACGCTCCAAGTAACCCTTAACCACAGCCTCATTAACTTCCAACCCTTCGACCATATTCTTCGTAAACGAAACACAGCTATCACCCAAAAGGGTAACCGATTGCAAAAAGTTGAAAATGATCAACGGCTTAAAAACATTAAGCTCAAAATTACCTCTCGATCCCCCAATCCCAATCGATACATCATTGCCCATCACCTGGGCACACACCATCATCATTGCCTCACATTGGGTAGGATTCACCTTTCCAGGCATAATAGAAGATCCAGGCTCATTTTCAGGAAAATGCAATTCATTCAACCCAGCACGCGGCCCAGATCCCATCCACGCTAAATCGGTCGAAATCTTCATCAACGCACACGCCAACGTTTTTAATGCACCACTGGCATGTACCAAAGGATCATGCGCTGCCAACGCAGCAAATTTATTTGAAGCAGAAACGAAGGGGAGTCCAGTAATCTCGGCCACCTTTTTAGACACACGCTCTCCAAATTCGGGATGGGTATTCAACCCCGTCCCCACCGCAGTCCCTCCAATCGCCAAAGGATAAAGTGTCGGCAAGCACTGTTTAATATAGTCCCTACACATTTCAACCTGCGCGACATAGCCAGAAAACTCCTGTCCAAGCGTTAATGGCACCGCATCCATCAAATGGGTCCTTCCAATTTTTACCACGCCGTTGAACTGCTCACTTTTATCTGCCAAAGCTTTACGCAACAACTCCAACGCCGGCAACAGATGACGCACCAAACTCTCAACCGCTGCAATATGCATGACGCTAGGATACGTATCATTAGAAGACTGTGACATGTTTACATGATCATTTGGATGCACAGGCTTTTTACTTCCCAATACCCCCCCGGCGTACTCAATCGCTCGATTCGAAATCACTTCGTTAGCATTCATATTGGTCTGGGTTCCACTCCCTGTCTGCCATACTTTCAAAGGAAAATGGTCATTAAGCTTTCCCTCAGCCACCTCCTCCGCTGCCAAAACAATGGTTTTAGTAATCTCCTTGTCAAGGCGTCCAAGCTCACAATTCACCTGCGCCGCCGCCTTTTTCAAGATCCCAAACGCACGAACTACTTCTTTAGGCATCAAATCTTCGCCAATATCAAAGTTTTTTAATGAACGCGCGGTCTGTGCCCCATAATATTTATTGGAAGGAACACTAATAGCTCCCATGCTGTCACTCTCTGTGCGATGTTTCTCTTCCATACCACTCTTTCCTTTTTATATTTAAATTAATTGTTTACCTTTCAACGGGATTAATGGGCAACCGATATTATTGAATGTTATCCGAGATTTTGCTAATCTCTTGTTCCTTTTACTATTCAAGATCAAGAATTTATGATTTGTCACTGCACACACTCTCGTCCCTCTTACCTGTCGCTAGAATCAATTGTCTCGCTACCAAAAAAATGTCTCCAACAACTGAATGCAATATGGTCGGGTTTATCCCACTCTACAGAAGGTGTAGAGAGAAAGGCAACCCACTGGAATCCAAAAGCACTGGTTGATGAAATTTTAAATGAAGACAACAGGGGAAAGCTGGATCAAAAACTCACCGAACTGACGAAGCAGGCGCTCCAAGACGGAAACACCGATTGCTTAAAAAAGGTAATTGATGCCCTACCTAAAGAAAGATTAGAAGAAGTAACAGATTCTACTCCCGCACAAACAGCAATTAAAATCGATTGTTTCGCTTCCGCACAATTCTCCTCCCACGAAGACGGTCTCTATACGAAATTCCTGCGTTTCTTCGGATACACTCTCAATTTTTTACCCAATCTCATGAATACGCTTCTATCCGCCCTCCAACTCTTCGATACAGGAAAAGATCCCAAAACATTCTGGGAAATCAGCGCCGCACTCGACATCCTCTACAAATTCATTATGATTCCCGGCGCCGTCATTCTGGTCGTCCATCTAATCTTTCCCGGCATAGGCATCGCTGCCTACGCAATCACCGGCGCCATCGTTCTTGCCCTCATCATCGCTTTCACTCTCTACGCTAAATGGCTAAAGCCCTGCCCACGCCACCTAGAAAAATGCACGAACCTGACATGGGAAGCGAAAATAGGAAACCTTAATCCTGTTGTAGGGAGAGAAACAGAAATTAATGCTCTTATCAGCTCCTTCACAGCTAATCGGCACTCGACAGTTCCTATTCTAGTCGGAAAATCCGGGGTAGGAAAAAATGAAATCGTTAACGCTCTCGCACAAAGAATCGCCACCGAAAACGTTCCCGAAGAACTAAAAGGAATGTCAATATTTCATCTCAATGCCGGTCTCTTCAACGA
>CAYIYO010000028.1:14486-23991 GCA_964367715.1 uncultured bacterium | reverse complement strand
ATTGTGCTATCCACTCTTTCTGCTGTTGTTCATTTGCTTTACCAGGGACAATAGCAGGTTTTTTATAAGAAAAACCATGCCTTTGAAGCCATTGCCTCAAACCATGAACGGTGTATTTAACACCGTACATAACATCAATATATGCAACGATATCCTTAACGTAGAGATAAGTATGTTCTTGAAGATGACCTTCAAGCTGCCGAGATTGACTATTCGAGAGTTTCTCCTGAGAGCCACCACTTAGGGGTCGTAATTTTCTGGAAGCTTTATAGTCCTCAATATGGTTACGAATCCCTTCGTCAGAAATCAATAATGCCTCTGCTATTTGCCGGGTTGACCATCCTTTATCATAGAGTAGTACAGCTTTGATTCGATCGCGTATCCGCCCATCACGCTCTAGCTTATGCCGTAGTTTAAGTGCTTCCCGCTCTTGTGCATTTAGAAAATTCATGCACTACATAATAGGGTCAAGGGGCTTTTTTGCAAATTCAAATTTTGAATCACGAGCGGTATATCCCCTCATGAGAGAAACTTTTCAAAAAGAGACGATCAAAAAGATAATTGACACCAGTCATCGTAACATGATGACAATAATTTAGTTTAATTTCTTCTAAACGAGTTAAAGTTATAAGATTCGATATCCCTACATCAGTCACCAAATGGCAACGACTAATATCTAATCTTTTCAAATGAATCAAGGTTGCTATAGACTCCATAGCAGGATCTGTGACCGCAAAAGAATTGCTCATATTTAAAATTATTAGTTTCCTTAATGCTGTCAGATGCTTTATTGCGAGGTTGGTCAATCTACAATCCCGAATGTTTAAATTAGTTAGTTGAGTGAAAACCGTAAGATAAGCTATTCCAATATCGCTCACTTTTCCACACCCGCTCATATTTAATTTATTCAGTCGAGTTAAAGTCGTAAGATAAGCTATTCCAATATCGCTCACTTTTTCACAACCGCTCATACTTAATTTTTTCAAATCTTTAAAATATCTAAATATTTTCATACTACTATTTGTTAATTGATCACAGTAGCTAACATTTAAATTTGTTAAGTGAGTCAATACCTTAAGAGGTTTTATACCGACATCGGTGATATAATAACATTTTCTAACATTTAACTTTTTTAATTGAACCATCTTTGCAAGGTAGCACATACCATCATCATTCACTTGCTCGCAGCTATTGATATCTAAATTTCTTATCTGTGTCATCTGAGCGAGATATTTTATGCTGGTATTAGTTATTTGACCACAATTACCTATATTTAAATGTGTTAAATGCAGAAAAGGAGTAAGACGATATATATGAAAGTCCCACACGCAATTACCACTTATATTTAAGTCTGTTAATTGAGTTAAAATTAGAAGATTTATGACGTCGGTCCGACACTCGCTTACATTTAAACGTGTTAATTGAGTCAATGGTGTAAGGTGATGCATGCCACCTTCCTTTAATGCTGGGTAGCCTATAATACTTAAACTTTTTAGACCACTAAGGGTGGCTAAATATGATAAGCCCTTATCAGAAATTTCACCTTTTCTCTCTCCATAAACACAAGGAGCTTCGATAAAAGCATGTGTAAGATTTGGACAATATTCGACGATTTCTTCCAGGTTATTATCACTAATATTAAAATCGCTTAAATCTAAATAATTTAAACAATTACCCATTTCACCTGCAAAATTAACAATTTGTTCTGACGATTTTAATCCTAAATCTTTAATTGGTAATCTATTTCTACTAATATAGTATGCCTGGCACCTGATTGCAAAATCTCTAAGATCTTTAGAAGTTTTTTTAAGAGGCAAAAGAACTCGGCCTAATTCTGTTAACTTTATACGGTTAATGAAATGCTCAAAGATTTCCATTTGCATCTCAAAAGGAAGTGTATTCAATTTTTCTTTGCGTTGACTCCACTCTTTTTTTAATTTACGATAAGAATCTGGCTGCAAATCTCTTTCAAGACCAAACAATACGTCTCGCATTATCTGCGTCATGACTTGTTCCACAAATTTCTTGGCGATCTGTCCTGCAATTTCTAGAGGAGTGCCCTGATAAGCGATAATCTGGTTGTTGGCAACGCTTGTTTCGAACATATATATCATCCGTTTATAAATTTTTAAATCTAATTAAAAATTCTGATACCAGCTTAATGTTTTTAAGTAAAATTTTGTATATTTTTTTTATCAATCGCTAGAGGACCTTGCCTGAATAAGTTAGGCAAGAAGTCAGAGAACCCTTAATAGGAAAACCTTCTGGTTAATCTGCGGGAGCTGACACATGAAAGCAAATGCGGTCCATAAGTTGTTGAGAATTCTAAGATTTTTTTTAGGGTCCGAAGGACCGCAAAAAGTTCTTAATAATATTTCTCAAACATTAATCTATCCAAATCATATTGCGTTGGAGAAGCAACGCTACGAATCTGAGAGTGGCATTGCTTCCGCAACGCAATCGATTTTTTATCAATTCCCAGGGTTGTTCGCTGCACTCACAACCCTGGGCTACTACTCAATCATTAATAGCCAAATCTAATGAAAAATCTTTCAAACTATAGCCGCGAAGACGGGGACAGAAAAATGAAGGTGGTTTAGAATTGCCTTTTGCGCTGCGTCAAGCCGCAGCGAAAACAAAGCGGCGTCAAGCCGCCGCACTCCATAATTCAGTCAGAGACTTATTTTAAAGAAGATGCTGTGCGCTGGTCTTTGCTAAAATCGATTGCAATGTATCGACGACGCGGTCGACGTCTTCTTCTGTCATGTCATAGAAGAGAGGCAAGGACAATGCCTGTTCGTAGTAGGCTTCCATTTCTGGGAAGTATCCGTTGATTTCTCGTCTTCCTTCTGCAAGAAATGGATGACGATACAAAGGAATGTAATGGACTTGCGTCCCGATTTCTTGCTCTTTTAATTTGTCCATCACTGCAGTACGCGTCGTTCCGTAGGCGGTATAATCAATTTGTACGACCATCAGATGAAAGGCTGTCTGTTCGACCGCTTCTGTTTCAAAAAGCATTAGATGCGGAATATTTTTAAGCTTTTCCTGGTACCGTTTCCACAGGTGACGGCGTTTTTCGACGAATGTATCTAAGCGGGAGAGTTGGCTTAACCCTAAAGCGGCCTGAATTTCGGTCATGTGCGTGTTATTTGAAATTTCTTTCACCTCATAATACCACGGCGCAGGTTGTCCTTTGAGGTATTGAGCGTCCCTTTCGAGCCCATTATTACGGAAGAGGCGGAGACGACGCGCATATTCTTCGTCATTTGTTGTGACCATGCCTCCCTCACCCGTTGTCATCGTTTTAGAGGGATGAAAGCTAAAGATCGTCATTTGGCTGGATGTGCAGGATCCGACTTTTTGTCCGTCGGCATAGGAGGAGCCGATCGCATGGGCCGCATCTTCAATGATAAGTGCTTCAGGATCGGTAATCATACTGTTTAAGCGCTCGATATCAACAGGGATGCCTGCAAAATGGACGGGCATGTAGATGTTGCGACCACGCGAGGATTCAAAATGGATGTTTAATTCGACTTCATTGAGGTCCATGTTCCCTGTTTTTCTATCAATATCGACAAAAAGAGGATCGACGCCACAATGTAGGGCAGAGGCAACTGTGGCAACGAAAGTGTTGGGAGTGGTGATTAAGCGATCGAACGGTTTAAGTTGAGCGGCATGGCATGCAGCAAGAAGAGCGGAGCTTCCGCTGTTAAAAGAAACGGCATAACGGGCGCCACAATAGGCGGCAACGGCTTCTTCGAATGCTTGTGTTTTGGGTCCACGGGTTAAATAGTCACTTTGTAGGGTTTCGTTAACAGCGTTGCGGTCATCATCATTAATCGATTGTTTTGCATAGGGAAGGAATTTATTCATGGTAGTCTCGTGTTTTTTATGTTGCGAAGTATAGTCTATTCCCCTCTCTTCCTCAACAGATTTTTTTCGATTTAAAATAAAGTTTAAATAGTTTATAAACAAGAAAAGTAACAGTTGATAAGAAAACAGATGCACGACCTTAAAAGTTACATGATTCAAAGTCGAGAACTCTCTCAGCAAGAGAATTTCCCTGGATCGTTGTTGGAGTATTTGGAGCAGCAATTGCAGCATCCTGTCCTTCCCTTTCATTGGGAAAACTTTTACAAAGGCGAGTACTTTTTTTATTCCAGACGTTACGATCAAGCGCTTCGTTGTTATTTGAATGCCGCAAGCCTTCCCCGCTACACATTTTTTTGTTTTCGTTCTGCTGCATTTTTGTTAGAGCAGTTAGGACGGAATAAAAAAGCGAAAGAATTTGCATCTAAGGCGTTACAAATTTTTTCTGATGACTATGTAACGACACTTCTTTTAGAGAGAGTACAGGCGACATCCGAATATTCTTCTAGAGAGAATGAGGTGGCGATGCCTGTGATTCCAATTGGGGAGGAAGAGTGGAAGGAATTGAATGCAATTTTCAGTTCTGTAAAAGAGCAGCCTTTATTCTCGTCTGAAACGTCCCGATAAATTCTCACTAATATTTTTAACAAAAAAATTGTTCACAAGTTGCGTTCATGAAATTTTTTATAAAAATATTATTTACCAAAATCTATCAACATTTCCACACCTTATTAGTAAAAGGGAATGTGGGAGTTGTTGATGGTTTTGCAAGCGCTTATAAACCACCCATTTAGCTCTATTTTTCTTGTTCATAACTTTCATATCCTGCTGGTTTATCAATACTTATGTAGAATTTGTGATACCAAATATATAAATAAAATTTTTTAAAATCATTTCCCTTTTTGATTATCAGCATCTTACTAAACAAATGGGGGCTGCATAGGGACAAAGTCCTTGCGAGGTATATTTTATCCTGGTAGATTTTCGCAACGTAAGAACCCTAGAATATGTTGTGGAAACACTGTTCATAACTTTACACAAGACGAACAAAGAATACTCAAAACGGGATGGTCCTTCACTTATCATGGAGGACCATCTGAAACAGAACAAGGACCGAACCATGATGCTAGCAACTGATACCCGTGAAGCGTGGGGACAATTTTTGGAGTATGCGAAGACACGTAGTTCTCCTGCAGCATTTGGCAATTGGCTTTCCCCTATTGTGGTTGTTGAGGCGAAGGAAGATGAGATCCATCTTGAAGTGCCTAACGTTTTTGTTAAGGAGTATTTGGTTTCTAACTATAAGGAAGAGTTGTGTTCTTTTCTTCCTGTGATGTCTGATGGGGAGCCAGCGATTCGTTTTACTGTTGCAGCGCCCTTGAAGCCTGCCACGACATCTGCATCAAATGATACCCTTGCTGTGCGACCGGTCATTGTGGAAAGCATGGGAACATGCGTCGAGTTAAATCCTAACTACCGTTTTGAGAATTTTATTGAAGGCCCGGCGAATCAGTTTGTTAAATCCGCAGCGATGGGAGTTGCTTCTCGTCCGGGACAGTACTATAATCCGTTATATATCCATGGGGAAGTTGGACGTGGAAAAACTCACATTCTCCATAGTATTGGCCATGCCATTAAAGATCAGCATAAGAAGTTGCGTGTGCAGTGTATTACGACAGAGCAGTTTATCAATGATATTGTTGACCATTTGCGTAATAAGTCGATTGATAAGTTGAAGCGCTTTTATCGTAATGAGATTGATGTGTTGCTGTTGGACGATATTCAGTTTTTACAAAACCGTCCTAACTTTGAAGAAGAATTTTGTAATACCCTTGAAGCGTTGATCAATCAGAAGAAGCAGATTGTGATTACCAGTGATAAGCCCCCTTCGCAATTGCGTTTATCCGAGCGTATGATTGCCCGAATGGAATGGGGTTTGGTAGCGCATATGGGAATGCCCGAGCTAGAGACACGCGTGGCAATTTTGCAGCACAAAGCTGAGCAGAAGGGAATAGAGATTCCAAATAAAATCGCCTTTTTTATTGCAGAGCACATCTATAACAACGTCCGACAGCTTGAAGGGGCGATCAACCGTTTGAGCGCCCACAGCAGAATGCTTAATAGTTCGATTTCTGAAGAGATGGTTGAGCATGCATTAAAAGAAATGTTCCAACAAAAGCCCAATCAAAAAATTTCTGTCGAACAGATTTTAAAATCTGTTGCGGCAGTGTTTCAAGTTCGCATTAACGACCTTAAAGGAACGATGCGCACAAAAGAGATTGCGTTGC
Organism: uncultured bacterium; assembly: GCA_964367715.1. Lineage (GTDB taxonomy): Bacteria > Chlamydiota > Chlamydiia > Chlamydiales > Criblamydiaceae > CAYIYO01. The sequence goes on along the minus strand of CAYIYO010000028.1, from coordinate 17,830 downwards.
CTCGACAAGTGGCGATGTACCTCGCTTGTAAACTCATCAATGAATCCTTGCAGATGCTAGGCGCCTCGTTTGGAAAGACCCATTCGACACTGTTGCATGCACGCAAAGCAATCGAAAATAAGCTTCCCAATGATGATACGTTGCGTCGACAAATTGATATGGTCGAGCGCAATATCTATACTTAATTGGATTTTTTTCATCCGATCACATACAATTCTCTTATTTGGATTGCGGCTTGAGGCGATTCCTGAAACAGAGAAATGTATCCGCCCATAATAAGCAACGTTTAAGATCGCATCAAGCCGCGATCAAAAAAGCGGCGTCAAGCAGCCGCACTCCATAATCGGTTCGAGATTTTTTTTGAGGGATGTAAATGAAAGTGTATACTGTTGGTGACCGTTATAAAAATTTTGAAGTCACTAAGTCGACAGAAATCAGCGAATTAAAATGCCAGCTAACAGAGCTCACCCACATCCCTACGGGCGCTGTGGTGATGCACTTAGCGAATGATGACCCTGAAAACCTTTTTTGCCTCTCCTTCCAAACGCGTCCGGATAGTTCAAATGGCGTCGCGCACATCCTCGAACATACCGTTCTTTGTGGCTCTGAAAAATTTCCGGTGAAGGATCCATTTTTTGCGATGACCCGCCGCAGTTTAAACACCTTTATGAATGCGTTGACGGGACAGGATTTCACCTGTTATCCTGCTGCTTCCCAGGTGTCAAAAGATTTTTATAACTTACTTGAAGTGTACCTCGACGCTGTTTTTTTTCCACATCTACGCGAACTCAGCTTTATGCAAGAAGGCCATCGCCTTGAATTTACCGAGCCATCCAATTCTGACTCCCCTCTCCTCTACAAAGGCATTGTTTACAACGAGATGAAAGGGGCGATGAGCTCACACAACTCACGCCTCCATGAATCCTTATTCTCCGTTCTCTTTCCCGACATTACCTACGGAAAAAATTCCGGTGGGGATCCCAAGGAGATTCCTAGCTTGACATATCAAGGACTACTGGATTTCCATCATGAGTATTATCATCCGAGCCGTTGCCTCTTTTTCTTTTATGGGGATCTTCCCTTAGAAGAGAAACTAGATTTCCTTGCTGTACATACGTTAGACAAAACCACGCCTTTACCTCCGTTGCCTCCGATGCCTAAACAGGTGCGCTTTAATGCGCCTAAACGGGTCGAGGCTAGCTATCCTATCTCAGAAGAAGAAAAGGAACAGGCACAAACATATATTTCGTTTGCATGGCTGACCGCAAGCGTGTTGGACCAAGAAGAGTTGCTGGCGCTATGCATCATTGAAATTGTGTTGATGGATACCGATGCGTCTCCACTAAAAATGGCATTTCTTAAATCTGGCCTGTGCACCCAAGCAACCGCTTATATCGATCCGGAAATCAGCGAAGCCCCTGTCGTCATCACCTTGCGCGGATGTGATCCTAGTAGCGCCGACGCTTTGCAAGAGATCATGAACTCTACTTTGCGTGCTGTTGTGAAGAATGGAATTCCAAAAAATTTAATTGATAACGCCATGCATCAACTCGAGCTGCATCGTTGTGAAATCACTGGCGACCAGTCTCCTTTTGGCTTAACACTTTTCATGCGGTCCGGTTTGCTTAAACAGCACGGAGCTCACGCTGAAGATGGATTAAAAATTCATTCCTTCTTCGAGCGTTTGCGCGATAAAATCGAAAAAGATCCTAGTTACTACACCGACCTCATCAAAAAATACTTTTTAAATAATCCGCATTTTGTTGTGCATGTGATGCGTCCGGACACGACTCTTGGGTTAAAAGAAAATGAAGAAGAGCAAAAGCGGTTAGAAGCAGTTCGTAAAGAGCTTAGCGAAGAACAAATTGCTACTATTATTCGCAAAGCAGAGGAGCTTGCCACATTACAAAAAGAACAGGAAGAAGCGGATATCGATGTGCTTCCTAAAGTGACACTAGCGGATGTTCCAAAAGAATGCCGCGACTATTCGTTGGAACGCTCGAAAGCAGGAACTCTTGAAGTCTTTTATCACGATACCTTTACCAATAATATCCTCTACACCGATCTTGTGTGGGAACTGCCGGCATTAGATCATGAAGAGCTGTGGCTTGTCCGCTTCTTCACCTTATTGATCGGACAACTCGGATGCGGCGGACGGACTTACGTCGAGACCTTAGACTATATTCAGGCACATACCGGCGGCATTGGAGCCGGACTCGATTTCAATCTTCAAGCCGACAACCATCTTGTTTATAGGCCCACCTTACATATTAAATCGAAAGCGCTGTACCGCAAAGCGGATAGGTTGTTTCCGCTTCTGTATGATGTCGCCACCTCAACGGATTTCACCGATGCCCCGCGTATAAAAGAAATAGTGATGAAACATTATACCGGTCTTGTTTCCTCGTTGAATCAACATGCGCTCAAGTATGCGCTTGGAATCGCCCAAAGTGGATTAAACAGTGCGTCTGCTCTAAGTAATGCATGGTATGGAATCGAGTATTTTCAGAAAATCAAAGATCTCGTCCAAAATTATGAAAGCAAAGAGCAATGGCTTATTGATCAGCTTATACAATTAAAAGATAAAATAACATGCCTAGACCACCCACATCTAGTGCTCACCTGTGACAGAGAGATGTACGACATCCTCAAAAAAGAACACTTTTACGGCCTTGATACCCTTCCGACAAAAGAAAGCTTTCCATGGAAGGAACCGATTCAAGCCCAAAGCGTTCTCTCTCAAGGACGCATCATTGCCTCTCCTGTGGCCTTCACAGGAAAAGCATTAGAAACCGTCTCTTATACGCATCCAGATGCCCCTGCATTGACCGTTGCTGCAAACCTCCTAGACAATTGCTTCCTCCACCGCCTCGTCAGAGAACAAGGCGGAGCATATGGCGGCGGCGCTTCCAGCAATACCCTTTCAGGAAGCTTTACTTTTTATGCCTACCGCGATCCCAATATTGTCAATACATTGGCCGCTTTTCAGGAGGCCATTGACGGCATCTTAGCAGGCGAATTTGATGATCAGGATATCGAAGAGGCAAAGCTCGAAAAAATACAAGGATTAGACTCCCCTCTTTCGCCTGGAAGCCGCGGAGATATCGCCTACGAATGGTGGAAACAGAATCGTGAACGCGCCTGCCGGCAAGCTTTTAGAGAGCGCTTGCTTGCTGTGGATAAAGAAGAAATCATCCGTGTCATTCGAGAACATGTGGCACCGAAGCTTCCTGCCTCTGCCACTGTCGTCTTTGCAGGAAAGGAGTTGTTAGAAATGGAGAACGCCAAGCTTCTGGCAAATGGCAATTCTCCGCTTATAATGGAATCTGTTTAGATTTTAGCGA
>CAYIYO010000028.1:0-14386 GCA_964367715.1 uncultured bacterium | reverse complement strand
TGCAGCGGGCTTTGCAGCGGCTTTTGCAGCGGCTTCTTTAGCGACTCTTTGTATCGCGGCTTCTGCTTGTAATCGCTTATTATTTTTTTTATCATATAGCGCTAAAACCGTAGTTGTAGCAAAAGAAGCAAGCGTTAACCCTCCAGTGACCATCGTAGGGATAAGGATGATGCCAGCGCTTAGGGTTCCTAATGCACCAAAGGTAGCGGGAGCAAAGATAATCGTGAGAGCAAGAGCAGTAACCGTTAGTGTAAGTGCTGCAAGTGCAAGAGTCGTCACTACGGCAACGCGTGTATAATTATTCCAGTTTACAGAAGATTGTTCTCTGGTTAAAGCAGATGTCATAAAGCCCTCTTTTAAGTTAATTTTAATCAAATTTTAACACATTAATCGATTAAAATTAATAAAATACTAAACCCACGTTATTATTAAAGTTTAAATTATCTATTTTAGTCCTTTTAGGGAGTTTCGGGCTTCAATTCTCTCCTTATTTTTAAAATATTTATCATGAAACTTCTTAAATTAAAAAAAATATGTTACATAAAAGAGATGGACAAAGAACAACAAAGACTTGTGGAAGAGCTGTTATTCTCTGGGGAGCATCGCCCCAGCTTTAGTAAGCTCCTATATTTTGGGGTATTCGATCCTTCGAAGGTATTTCCTTTTCCTCCCGGTGCCCAGGGTGACGCCCTTGTTCGGGAGCGGGAGTTTCTTGAAAAGCTTAAGTTGTTTACTGAGAAGGTGATGGATCCTGTGGCGATCGATCGCAATGAGATGATTCCTGACAGTGTGATGCGTGGGCTGGGTGAGCTTGGGGCCTTGGGAATGTCCGTACCGAAAGCGTATGGTGGATTGGAATTTTCCCAGCATAGTTACTGTAAGGCAGTGGAAATCATTGCAAGAAGGTGTGGATCGACCGCGATTTTTGTGAATGCACACCAGAGTATTGGGTTGAAAGGCATTCTTTTGTTTGGGACTGATGCGCAGAAGAAGAAGTTTATTCCTGCATTGGCGAGTGGACAAGAGATTGCGGCTTTTTCGTTGACTGAGCCTAATGCAGGATCGGATGCGAGCGGGGTCGAGACGCGAGCGGTGTATGATCCGGAGAAAAAGGTCTGGAGAATTAACGGAAAGAAACAGTGGTCGACGAATGCGAGCATTGCCAGCGTATTAACCGTAATGGCGCAGACGACTGTGGATACTCCTGAGGGAAAGCGTGATAAGGTTACAGCATTTATTGTGACCCCTGATATGCCAGGATTTAATATCACTGCGGCCGGATTGGAAAAGGTCGGAATCCGTGGAACACGGACGACTAATCTGGAGTTTGTGAATCTGGAGGTTCCGGAAGAGAATATTTTGGGACCGTTGGGTGGTGGGTTGCGTGTCTGCTTGACCTGTTTGGATTTCGGACGGACCACATTTGGGGCGATGTGTACTGGGGTGGCGAAGTATATGTTGGAGCGGGCCGTTCAGCATGCGAAGAATCGATACCAGTTTAAGCGCCCGATTGGGACGTTTGATCTTGTGAAGTTGAAGATTGCGGAGAGTGCTGCGTTGACATATGCGATGGAGTCGGCAACGTATTTGACGGCTGGGTTGATTGATCGTGGCGAAGAGGATTTAATGCTCGAGTCCGCCATGCTGAAAGTGTTTGCCAGTGATGCGTTGTGGAAGATCATTTACGAGACCATGCAAATTTATGGGGGGAAGTCCTTTTTTACGGATGAGCCTTTTGAACGCATGATGCGGGATGCGCGTTTGAATATGATTGGAGAGGGTTCTAATGAGGTGATGCGTGCATTTATTGGTGCTGTGGGTATGCGTGATGTAGGAATGCAGCTGAAAGGTGTGCATGAGGCGATAAAGAGTCCGTTTGCACAGCGTGGAACTCTATGGCACTTTTTCAATGGGGCGCTTAAGCGGTTACAGAAGCCAACGATTGGAATTGAAAGGGCCGATTTGCAGACTGAAAAGCAGGGATTAGAAGCGGCGGTGCGGGACTTTGGCGTTGCCGTGACGAAATTGATTATTAAAGAGCGCGAAGCGGTGGTCGAAAAGCAGCTTGATTTGAATCGGATCGCCAACTGCGCGATGGCACTTTATACCATGACAGCCGTTTTGGGAAGGTTGGATGGAAGAGGGGCCGAAATGGGCGTGGATGAGTTAGCGACAGGAAAATTGTATTGTAAGATGGCGCTGCGTACCATCGGTGAAAATCTTCGGGCTCTTAATGATAATGATGACGTGGCGATTTTAAACGTTGCAGATCAACTCACAGGTTTATGATGAATGCAAATTTTGATGATACATTGAGCAAGCCCGTCACTCCTCCTTCGCTGTTGATGCTGACCGAGCAGTTTTCGAACGAAGAGGCACAGTTGCGGGAGGGTGGAGGAAAGAAAGGGCGGGAGCGCCAGGCACGGTTGGGACGATTAACCGCGCGGGAGCGTTTGGAAGAATTATTGGACAATCCCGATGCCTTTTTTGAGCTAGAATTATGGGCTGGTTATAAGTTGTACCCGGAGATAGGAGAATTGCCCGCTGCGGGGGTCATCACTGGCATTGGCCAGGTGTGCGGACGCCAATGTATGCTGATTGTCAATGACGCCACTGTAAAGGCCGGAGCTATGTTTCCGTGCTCCGTTAAGAAAGTGTTGCGCGCGCAACGGATTGCGTATGAGTGCCGATTGCCTATCCTTTATTTGGTCGATTCTGCTGGAGTTTTTCTTCCCCTTCAAGATGAAGTGTTTCCTGATGAGGACGATTTTGGACGAATTTTTCGCAATAATGCCGTTATTTCGGCTGCGGGGAATCCGCAGTATGCGGCGATTATGGGTAATTGTATTGCGGGTGGGGGGTATCTTCCTGTGTTGTGCGATAAGTTGATCATGACGCGCGGAAGTGGATTGTATTTGGCGGGTCCGGCACTGGTTAAGGCAGCGATTGGACAGCTCGTGGAGACCGAAGAGCTTGGCGGAGCGAAGATGCATGCGGAAATTAGTGGCACCGTCGACTTCCTTGAGCCTGACGATAAATCGTGCTTAACACGCTTGCGTGCTCTTGTCGATTTGTTGCCTCAAGACCCTCCTCCTATTGGCAAGATGGCGTCGTATGAGGTCGAGCGGTATCCTTATAACTTGTACGATTTGATCAGTGGAGATGGAAAAAAAGAGTATGATAGCCATGATTTGATCGCGTGTATCGTCGACCGCGGTTCGATGCAGGAGTATAAAGCCGGGTATGGACCGACAATGATCACCTGCTATGCAAAGATCAATGGGATGCCTGTTGGAATTGTAGCGAATCAGCGTAAGAAGACCATGACCGGACGCGGAGAGCTGGAGATTGGCGGCGTCATCTATGCGGAGAGTGCGGATAAAGCGGCGCGGTTTGTGATGGATTGTAATCAGATGAAAATTCCTTTGATTTTTTTGCAGGATGTCGTTGGATTTATGGTTGGGCGGGAAGCAGAGCAATCGGGAATTATTCGTAGTGGAGCAAAGCTCGTTAATGCCGTCAGCAACACGATTGTTCCAAAGATTACTGTCATTGTAGGAAATTCTTTTGGAGCCGGAAATTATGCGATGTGTGGTAAGGCATATGATCCTAACTTTATCTTTGCCTGGCCCAATGCAAAATATGCGGTGATGGGAGCAGATCAGGTGGCTGATACCTTGTTTGAGGTCGAGCAGAGCAAGGCAGAGCGCAGCGGTAATGCCCTTGATGAGGAAGAGGCAAAGCGCATGCATGAGATGATCCGTAAACGCTATTATGAGCAGATGGATATCCGTTATGGCGCGGCGCGGGGATGGGTGGATGCGATCATTGCTCCGCATACGACACGCGAGGTGTTGACTTTTGCTTTAGAGATGGTCAAGCGTTCTCCCCCGACAACACGCCGCTTCCATACTGGCGTGATACAGGTTTAGCATGAAAAAGATGATTAAAATCGGTAATGCGCAGGCCTTCTGGGGCGATCGCACTTCCGCTGCAGAGCTTCTTGCGCGGCAGGTGCCCACTCTTGATTATCTCACTCTCGATTATCTTGCAGAAGTCTCATTATCTATTATGGCGATTCAACGAGAGAAGGATCCGACGCTAGGATATGCGCGCGATTTTGTTGATGTTGTCAAGTCATTGATTCCGTTGTGGCAAAATGGAAGTAAGCTAAAAGTTGTCTGTAATGCAGGTGGGTTAAATCCTAAAGGATGTGCAGAGGCTTGTGCACGCGCTCTTAAAGAAGCAGGATTGGCGGGAATAAAAATTGGGGTTGTCTTTGGCGATGATGTGCTTCCTCAAATTAAATCCTCTCCTAACGAATTTTTAAATATGGAATCGAAGGAAAATGCGACTCCCCTTCTTGATCGGATGATCACTGCCAATGCCTATTTAGGTGCACAGTCATTGGTAGAAGCACTCAATCAAGGCGCACAGATCGTCATCACAGGACGCGTGGCGGATCCCAGTTTGACTGTTGCTCCTTGTGTTGCAGAGTTTGGATGGAGATGGAATGACTATGATAAAATTGCCGCTGCCACCATTGCAGGGCATGTGATTGAATGTGGAACACAAGCGACCGGAGGCTTTTCTACGCATTGGATGGATCTTCCTGATCCTGCCACTATTGGATTCCCTGTCGTCGAAGTGCAGTCAGATGGAACGTTTGTCGTCACCAAACCTGCGGGTACTGGTGGCGCCGTGACTGTCGAAACGGTAAAAGAGCAGCTATTATATGAGATTGGGGATCCAGACAACTACTTGAGCCCTGATGTTACCGCTTCGTTTCTCTCACTTTCCCTCGAGCAGAAAGGAATTAATCGCATTGCGATCGCGGGAGCGAAGGGAAAGGCTCCGCCTAAAACATACAAGGTAAGTGCAACGTATCGGGATGGCTTTCGCGCCGACGCCATGCTTGCCGTCTATGGACTCGATGCAGCAGCAAAAGCGCGGCGGGCAGGAGAGGTCATTTTAGCACACGTCGCAGAACGCGGTTACTCTTTGGAGCGGACATCGATTGAATGTTTGGGTGCAGGAGAGATTGTTCCGGGAGTTAGAAGCAGTTCCCCTATCGAAGTGGTGTTGCGCGTTGCTGTGGCGGATCCTCGAAGAGAAGCCGTCGAATGCTTCACAAAAGAGATCGCTCCCCTCATTACGTGCGGACCGCAAGGAATCACTGGCTATACGGCTGGACGGCCTAAGGTGCGTCCCATTTTTTCTTATTGGCCGACATTAATTGATGTTGCGTCTGTGGATCCTATTGTAGAGGTTATTACCACATGAGCCGCTTTTTATATGACATTGCCACCGCGCGTAGCGGGGATAAGGGTTCACATGCGAATATTGGCGTGATAGCGAAAGATAAGAACACCTATGAAGAACTTTTAGCTCTTTTAACCGAAGAAAAAGTAAAATTTTATTTTAAAAAACTCAACCCCCAACGCGTTGTACGCTATGAGTTGCCAAATTTATACGCACTGAATTTTGTGTTAGAAAACGTGTTGGATGGAGGAGGAAGCTGTTCGTTGCGCCTCGACTCCCAAGGCAAAACACTCGGACAGGCCCTTTTGCTGATGGAGATACCATGACCACTTCCCTGATCATTACTTCTCGACTCGAAGAAAATGTGTTGGAAATTGTGTTGAATCGTCCAGAAAAACGCAACGCATTGAATCGTGCTCTACTAAAACAGTTTTGTGAAGTCTTAGAAAAAGCTAATCAAGACAAATCGGTGCGCACGTTATTGATCCGAGGCAATGGACCTGTTTTTTGTGCGGGGATGGATCTTAATGAAGCCCTTGAAGAAGATAGGGAGCATCGCTCTGCTGCTCTTATTGGACGGATGTTGACGCTGCTCTATCATTCTCCTCACGTCACTGTGGCTGCAGTGCACGGAGCAGCTGTTGCAGGCGGGGCCGGCATTGTCGCTGCGTGTGACATTGCGGTTGCTGCAAAAGGAACGCGGATTGGATTCCCCGAAACGCGCAAAGGGTTAGTTCCTGCGCAAGTTTTGGTGTTGTTGATGCGGCAGCTGCGTGAGCGCGATGTGCGTGCACTGGTCTTGTTAGGAGAAATGATCGATGCTGAGCAAGCAATGGCGATGGGACTTATTAACCGAATCGTATCAGAAGAGGAAGAATTACTTTCTGCCGCACTCGCCTATTGTCGACAAGTTGCTTTATGCGCTCCTCTCGCGACCGCAAAAACAAAAAAATTAATTGACTCATTATCTCCAACAGAATTTGATGATCAGATTGCATTAATGATTGAACAACATCAGCACATGCGCACCTCTGAAGAGGCAAAAGAAGGCACCCGTTCCTTCCTAGAAAATCGCTCTCCCAGCTGGAATGTATAGAGTTTAGAAACAGTTTTTATGGCGCCTTTGATAAGATTTTCATCCCGGCAGCAATACTGCGTTCATTTTGAAATGGAAACTATTCGCGAACAAGTTGGAGTTTACTATCGAGGATGGTGTGGGGATCGACATCTTCGGAGTTGTATCCTTCGTAGTAAGGATCATCGCTATTGATAGTTTTTGCTATAACTTTTGGCAACTCTTCGACGCTGACAGGCTGATCAAACGTACGTGTGACGATGATTGTTTGAGGAACATCCCAATTATCTGGACTGAAGACAACAATTTCTGCAGAAAGATCTTCTTCGTCGGCATTCATTGCTTCAAGACGTATAGTGACGTAGTCTTTTGGTTTGTAGGCTAAGAAGATGTGGTAGGTCATTTCTACTGTGCGGTCGTTGATGTATCCGATGTCCATAGGAATAAGGATGACGTCGTTAAGTAAAACCACAGAGAATTTATTTTTTACCTCGAATAGACTAATGACGTCCATATTCATAGGGGGAGGAGTATATTTTGGAATCCATCCTTCAAACCAGTCATAAAGTTTTACTGTTCCGATTTCATACGGATCGTAGATGACAAAGAGGGTGCTATTACTTAGCGTTGTTGGAGGAGGAGTCGTATTATTATCGATGATTATTCCTTGTGAGGTCGTAGTAGAGTTTAAGGTCGTTCCTTGAATTGATCTTACACTTACACTCATTGTTTCATTAGGTTCGACGACGTTATCGGCGTAGGTAGGCATTCCAAAAGTGATGGAAGTCATTCCTGCATGAATGATCACTTCATAAGACGGTGCACCAGATGCAGGAGCATAGTCAACGCCGCCTGTGGCTGTTCCGTCTGTTGTCCAGAATTCAAGGACTATATCTTGGTAGCTTGCATGGTCAAGAGTAATGGTATAGGAAAGAGGTTGTCCTTCGACTGCAGAGGCATCATCTAATGTAAAGGCCGGAGGGGCGTCGTTGTCAATAATGGTGACGGTTCCGTCGACAGTGGTGATTGTCGAATCTGGAGCTCCATTGTAACGCGCATTTGTCAAATTAATATTTAACGATTCAGTTAATTCATAGACGCTATCGTCTGTGATGGAGACGGTGAATGTTTGAGTGAGGGTTCCTGGAGCAAATGTTAGAGTGCCTGTTGTTGAGGTGTAGTCGAGACCCCCTGTGGCTGTTCCGCTAGCTGTTGCGTAGTTGACCGTGACTGCTTCTTGTGAGGTGGTATTTAGAGTAACCGTAATTGTAGCTATTCCTGCGCCTTCGTTTACTGTGGTGCTTTGTACTGTGGCGACGAGGGCGTCATTATCGATGATTGTACCTATACCTTGATTATCGGCGATTGAGAGGTTTGTGTTGACTGTTCCATTCATTGTGGCATTTATTAAGTTAACGAAGAACGTCTCTGTCACTTCGTGGACCGTATCGTTAATAATAGGAACTGTGAGTGTTTGCGTGAGGACTCCTGGAGCAAATGCGAGAGTTCCTGATGTAGAAGTGAAGTCTGAGGGGCTAACCGCTGTGTTGTTTGCTGTGGCAAAGTCGACGGTTGTGTTGTATTGACTTGCATTACTTAGGGTGACGGTAAAGCTTGCAGTGCCGTCAGCTTCATTTAATGTGACGTCGTTGATAGTGAAGGCTGCGGCATCGTTATCGATGATTGTGCCGAATCCTTGACTATCGAGGATGACGAGATTAGGATCGGTTGTTCCATTAAGTTGCGCATTGCTCAAGTTCACGAAGAAGTTTTCTGTTATTTCCGTTAGGTTATCATTGATAATAGCGACGGTGATTGTTTGTGTCAGGACTCCTGGAGCGAAGGTTAGCGTACCTGAGGTGGCATTGTAGTCGCTTGGGGTTGTGGCAGTGCCATTATTTGTGGTGTAATCGACCGTGGAGTTATATTGGACTGGCTGGCTTAGTGTGACAGTAAAGGTTGCTGTACCGGAGACTTCATTGACGGTGACATCATTAATGGTAAAGTGAAGTGTGTCATCATCAACGATTGTACCGACCCCTTGACTGTCGTTAATTGTGACATTGGCATTTGTTGTTCCATTTATTTTTGGATTCGTTAAGTTTACAAAGAACGATTCTGTTGTTTCTGTAATCGTATCATTGATGATTGCAACTGTGATTGTTTGAGTGAGGATTCCTGGATTAAATGTGAGAGTTCCTGTTGTTGTTGTGTAATCTGATGGGCTGTTGGCACTGTCGTTGGAAGTCGCAAAGTCGACTGTTGTCGTGTATTGACTTGGATTACTTAAGGTAACCGTAAATGTCGCTGTGCCGCTATTTTCGTTTACTGTCACATCATTAATTGTAAAGAATGCGGGATCGTTATCGAGGATGATGCCAACGCCTTGGGAGTCGGCTATTGTTAGATTAGGATCGGTGGCACCATTCATACGTGCGTTGGTGAGGTTGACGAAATAGGATTCTGACACTTCTGTTAGCGTGTCGTCGATAATTACCACTGTGATTGTTTGTGTGAGAGTTCCTGGAGCAAATGTGAGAGTTCCCGCTGTGGCAACATAGTCGCTTCCTGTTATTGCTGTGCTATCTGCTGTTGTGTAGTCGACTGTTGTGGTGTATTGACTTGCGTTTCCTAGTGTGACAGTGAAGGTTGCGGTGCCTGCATTTTCGTTTACAACGATATCATTGATGATGAATGTTGTTGCATCGTTATCGATGATCGTGCCTAGTCCTTGGTTGTCTGCAATGCTAATTTCAGGGTTTGCTGCACCATTCAGTTTTGCATTGTTAAGATTTACAAAGAATGTTTCTGTTCTTTCTGTGATGGCATCGTCAATGATTGGAATGATGATCGTTTGTGTGAGGACTCCTGGAGCAAATGTCAGTGTTCCTGTCGTTGTTGTATAGTCGCTTGGACTATTTGCTGTTCCGTCGGCTGTTGTAAATTCGACGGAGGTGTTATATTCGCTTGGATTGCTTAATGTGACGGTGAATGTTGCGATGCCGGCACCTTCGTTGACGGTAACGTCATTGATAGTGAAGGTAGCGGCGTCGTTATCGATAATTGTGCCTGTTCCTTGGCTTATTGTGATACTGATGTTAGCATCAACGGTTCCATTTAACATTACATTGGTTAAGTTCACAAAGAAGGACTCGGTGATTTCTGTGACGGTATCGTTAATGATAGGAACTGTGATTGTTTGCGTGAGGATCCCAGGAGCAAAGGTAAGTGTTCCTGTTGTGGCAGTGTAGTCACTTCCAGAGGTGGCAGTATTATTTGCGGTTGCGAAGTCTACAGTGACATTGTATTCACTTGGATTACTTAGAGTAACTGTGAATGTGGCGGTTCCTGCCGCTTCGTTTACTGTGACGTTATCTATTGTGACATTTGCTGTGTCGTTATCGATGATTGTTCCGGTTCCTTGATTATCGGCAATTGTCAACGCAGGATTTGTTGCTCCATTTAGAGTGGCGTTTGTTAGGTTCACAAAGAATGACTCTGTTGTTTCTGTTAACGTGTCATTAATGATAGGAACTGTGATCGTTTGTGTGAGATCACCTGGATTAAATGTTAATGTTCCTGTTGTAGAAGTAAAATCACTTCCAGAGGTAGCGGTATTTGTTCCGGTGGCGAAGTCGACAGCAACGTTGTATTGGCTTGGATTGCTTAAAGTGACAGTGAAGGTTGCGGTTCCTGCAGCTTCGTTGACCGTGACGTCATTTATTAATAGAGTTGCAGAATCGTTATCAATGATCGTTCCGACACCTTGGCTGTCGGCGATTGTGACGTTAGTATTTGGAGAACCGTTAAGGGTAGTATTGCTTAGGTTGACAAAGAAGTTTTCTGTGATTTCTGTAAGCGTATCATTACTGATAGAAACTGTGAGTGTTTGCGTTAATGTTCCAGGAGTAAATGTGAGTGTTCCTGAATTTGTGGAGTAGTCGCTTCCTGCTATTGCCGTTCCATTCGCTGTTGTGAAGTCGACTGTTGTGGCGTATTGGCTTGCATTGCTTAGGGTGACCGTAAAGGTGGCGGTTCCGGCGGCTTCATTGACAGTGACGTCGTTGATTGTGAAGGCTGCAGGGTCATTGTCAATAATTGTACCGACCCCTTGAGCATCCCCAACGGTAAGATTAGGGTCGGAAACGCCATTAAGCAATGGAGTGCTCAAGTTGATAAAGAAGTTTTCTGTTATTTCTGTCAGCATATCGTTGATGATTGGCACAGTGATTGTTTGCGTCAGAACTCCTGGAGCAAACGTAAGCGTTCCAGAGGATGTTGTGTAGTCGCTGCCTGCCGTTGCCGTTCCATTGGCCATTGTGAAGTCGACGGACGTGCTATATTGGCTGGCATTGCTTAATGTGACGGTAAATGTAGCGGTGGCTGCTGATTCATTTACTGTAACGTCGTTGATGCTGAAGTTCACTGTACTATCGTCGAGGATCGTTCCTATTCCTTGGTCGTCTGCGATAGTTACGTTTGCATTAATAGAACCATTGAGTTGGGCATTGGTCAAGTTAACAAAAAAGGTTTCTGTCGATTCTATAATTCCATCGGCAATGATTGGTACTGTGATGGTTTGTGTCAGGACTCCAGGTGCAAAAGTGAGAGTTCCAGCCGTTGAAGTGTAGTCGCTAGGGCTTGTGGCCGTATTGTTTGCTGTGGCAAAGTCAATTGTTGTTGCATATTGACTTGGATTGCTTAGAGTGACAGTAAATGTGGCAGTGCCGGCGGCTTCGCTGACTGTAACGTCGTTGATTGTGAATGATGCTAAGTCATTATCGATAATAGTGCCGACCCCTTGTGCGTCTGCAATAGTCAAGTTAATATTTGAACTTCCACTCAACTGCGCATTCGTCAAATTGACAAAGAAGTGTTCTGTCGTTTCAGTGAGCGTGTCGTTAATGATAGGGACTGTGATTGTTTGTGTGAGGACTCCTGGAGCAAACGTCAATGTTCCTGAGGTATTCGTGTAGTCACTAGGACTTGACGCAGTGCCATTAGACGTGTTGAAGTCTAGGGTGGCATTATATTGACTTGCATTGCTTAGCGTGACTGTAAATGTGGCGGTTCCTGCTGCTTCATTGACTGTGACATCATTGATTGTGAAGGCAGCAGGATCATTATCCACAATTGTTGCGAGGCCTTGGTTATCTGTGATTGTCACATTTGCTGCAGGTGCGCCGTTAATTATGGCGTTGCTTAGGTTCATGAAGACAGATTCAGAGACTTCTGTGATCGTATCATTAATGATAGGAAGCGTGATTGTTTGCGTGAGAACACCAGGGGTGAATGTGAGCGTTCCTAATACCGCTGTATAATCACTTCCTGCCGTTGCCGTGCCGTCTGCTGTTGCGTAGTCGACTGTTGTGGTGTATTGACTAGGATTGCTTAATGTAACGGTAAATGTCGTCGTGCCGGCTGCTTCGTTGACCGTGACGTCATTAATAGTAAAGCTTGCGACATCGTTGTCTATAATCGTGCCGACACCTTGATTATCTGAAATAGTCAAATTAGTCGCGCTAGCACCATTAAGCAATGGATTACTTAAATTAACAAGGAAGTTTTCTGTTATTTCTGTGATCGTATCATTAATGATTGGGATAGTAATGGTTTGAGTAAGAACGCCTGGAGCAAATGAGAGTGATCCTGTTGTCACTGTGTAGTCGCTTCCTGCTGTTGCAGTGCCATTTGCTGTTGCGTAAGAGACTGTGGTGGTATAGTCGCTAATATTACTTAATGTGACCGTAAAGGAGGCTGTTCCTGCCGCTTCATTGACTGTGACATCATTAATCGTGAATGTTGCTGTATCGTTGTCAATAATTGTACCAACGCCTTGGCTGTCGCTAATCGTGAGATTTGTATTTGTAGAGTTGTCCATTTTTGCGTTGCTGAGGTCTATAAAATAGGTTTCGGTTGCTTCTGTGATCGAATCATCAATAATAGAAACTGTAATTGTTTGTGTGAGATTACCTGGAGTAAAGGTTAGGGTTCCGGAGACAGTCGTATAGTCATTTGGGCTAATTGCTGTATTACTTGCTGTTGTGAAGTCGACTGTTGTGTTGTATTGGCTTGGATTGCTTAATGTTACTGTAAATGTTGCAGTGCCAGCGGTTTCATTGACGGTGACGTCATTGATACTGAAGCTTGCTGGATCGTTGTCGATAATTGTGCCAACTCCTTGCGCATCGGCAATAGTGAGGCTTGGACTTGAAGCGCCATTGAGCTGTGCGTTGCTTAAGTTGACAGTAAATGCTTCTGTTATTTCTGTGATGGTGTCATTAATAATCGATACTGTAATTGTTTGTGTGAAGGTTCCTGCAGCAAACGTTAGTGTTCCACTTGTAGCGAGATAATCGCTTCCACTAGTTGCTGTTCCATTATTTGTTGTGTAGTCTACAGTTGTGACGTATTGGCTGGAATTACTCAAGGTCACAGTAAATGTGGCTGTTCCTGCTGCTTCATTGACCGTCACGTCATTAATTGTGTAATTGATCGCATCATCGTCAAGGATTGTTCCTACTGCTTGGTTGTCGGCGATTGTAACTTCTGCGTTTGATGCACCATTCATTTTTGCATTGCTCAAGTTAACAAAGAAGTTTTCTGTCACTTCGTTAACGGTATCGTTGATGATCGAAACGGTAATAATTTGTGTGAGGACTCCAGGAGCAAATGTTAAGGTGCCTAAAACTGCTGTATAGTCGCTAGGTACCACCGCTGTATTGTTTGCTGTGGCAAAGTCAACGGTGGTTGTATATTCGCTTGGATTGCTCAATGTAACAAGGAATGTGGCTGTTCCTACAGCTTCGTTAACGCTAACATCACCAATTGTAAAGCTTGCGGCATCGTTATCTATAATGGTGCCCGCACCTTGACTATCTGCAATAGTAATATTTGTATTAGGAGCACCATTGAGTTGAGCATTACTTAAGTTAACAAAGAATCCTTCTGTGATTTCGGTAATTGTGTCGTTAATAATTGGAACTGTGATCGTTTGCGTAAGCACACCAGGAGCAAATGTTAAGGTTCCTGAGGTATTAGTATAGTCATTTCCTGCTGTCGCTGTGCCGTTCGCTGTTGCAAAGTCTACCGTTGCAGCGTATTGGCTTGGATTACTTAATGTCACAGTAAAGGTTGCTGTTCCTGCATTTTCATTGACTGTGACGTCGTTGATAGTAAAATTCGCAGAATCATTGTCAATAATTGTTCCTACTCCTTGATTATCAGCTATTGTCAATTCTGCGTTCGTCGCTCCATTTAATTGGGCATTACTCAAGTTAACAAAAAATGTTTCTGCTATCTCTGTGATTGTATCGTTGAGGATTGGTACTATAATTGTTTGTGAAAGGATGCCTGGAGCAAAGGTTAAGGTTCCTGTTGTAGTAGTATAGTCACTGCCGGCGACAGCGGTGTTGTCTGCTGTCGTAAAGTCAACTGTTGCGCCATATTGGCTAGGATTGCTCAATGTAACAGTAAATGTTGCCGTTCCTGCATTTTCATTGACCGTGACGTCATTGATCGTAAAGCTTGCAGGGTCGTTGTCAATAATTGTACCGACCCCTTGGTTATCGGCAATGGTAAGACTAACATTAGAGGTTCCATTTAACTGTGGAGTCGTTAAGTTAACGAAGAATGTTTCTGTTATTTCTGTGAGTGTATCATTAATAATTGGAACAGTGATCGTTTGTGTTAATACGCCTGGAGCAAAGGTAAGTGTTCCTGTTGTAGATGTATAGTCGCTGCCTCCACTAGCTATATTATTTGATGTAAAATAATTTATTGATGTTATGTAATCGCTCACATTACTTAAGGTCACTGTAAAGGTAGCAGTTCCTGCATTTTCGTTCACTGTCACATCATTGATTACAAAGTTAGCAACATCGTCATTAGCGATTGTTCCTGTTGCTGATCCTGTTGCAATTGTCGCATTCGTAGGTATCGATAAGGTAACAGTGAATGCTTCTGTAATTTCTAGCGTGGTATCGCCAATGATGGCGACATTAATTGTTTGGCTAATGACATCTGGAGCAAATGTTAAGGTTCCTGTTG
>CAYIYO010000027.1:0-24968 GCA_964367715.1 uncultured bacterium | reverse complement strand
ATTTGACGATTTTTTTAGGAGAACTTGTTCCATCCAGCTTCGTCAACTGTGCTAGAAACTATAACACAAAGGCGCAATTCATCCAAATCCTAAACGACTTGGTTTTCTTACGTCCAAGGGATAAAGGCGATTACGCTGTTTTGTGGTTGGCTTCGACGTAATTGATGACGTCGCCCACAGTTTTCAACTTTTCTGCATCGTCTTGAGGGATTTCGCAGCCAAAACGTTCTTCAAGAGTCATGATCAACTCTGTCAAATCTAAAGAATCGGCATTCAAATCTTCAACAAAAGACTTGTTTTCTGAAACATCGTCCTTATCAACGCCAAGCTGCTCAACGACGATATCAATAACTTCTTGTTTTAATGACATAATTTCCTCATTTTAGGTTAGTTACAAATTACATGACCATTCCACCATCGACAACGAGTACTTGTCCGGTGATGTAGTCGGATTCAGGTCCCACAAGGAATAGCGCCGCATTCGCAATTTCCTCAGGTTTTCCCATCCGCCCTAAAGGAATGGAATTCAATAAAGCTTTTTTCGATTCTTCGGCCAAGTCTGAAGTCATCCGCGTTTCAATATATCCAGGCGCAATGCAGTTGACGCAGATGCCACGCGGCGCAAGTTCGTGAGCGAGAGCTTTGGTAAATCCGATCATTGCTGCTTTGGACGCCGCGTAGTTTGCTTGGCCGACATTTCCTGTCAAACCGACAACCGAACTTATATTTAAAATTTTCCCTTTACGCGCTTTCATCATGGGCCTTACTAGCGCGTGACAGACATTATAGCAGGACTTAACATTTATCGCCATGACCTGATCCCAATCGTCTTCTGTCATACGCATAAGTAACTGATCCCGCGTGATTCCTGCATTGTTAACAACGATATCAACTTTTCCCCATGTGGCTAAAATTTTAGTTATCTGTGCGTCGACTTCTTGCGTGTGCGCGACATTAGTCTGATAAAAAACAGCCTGATCAGAATTCCCTGTAAGCGCTGTAACCTCTTCTACAACAGCATTTCCGCGCTCTAGATCGGTTCCAAAAATAGCAATGCGTGCACCTTCGGCAGCGAGTTTTAATACAATTGCTTTTCCAATCCCTGCATTTCCTCCAGTTACAACTGCTACTTGTCCTTCAAGCTTTTTCATTTGCCACTCCGCTAGATATACTGTTCAATTGTCTCTAAATCTTTTAGTTTTTCAATGGTAAGAGTCGGCGCAGCGACGCCGATCCGTTTATTAAAAGCACTCAACGTCGTTCCGCATCCAATTTCGATAAAAAGGTCCACTCCTTGGTCGGCCATCCATCGTACTCCTTGCTCCCAGCGGACAGGATGTGTCACTTGTTGGATGAGATACGAACGAATCGCAGATTCCTCTTTTACTAGTGCACCAGGAACATTCATGACAAGAGAACTTCTCCCTTTACACAGAAGCGCTTCTTGTACATAAGGCGCTAACTGCTCCTCTGCAGAGCGCATCAAGCCACTGTGAAACGCTCCATGAACCTTTAGAGGAAGAACTCGTTTTGCCCCTCTTTCTTTTGCGATTTGAGTGCCTATTTCGATCCCTTTGGGCGTTCCGGAAATCACCACTTGGCCCGGACAATTAAAATTGGCAATCCAGAGGTCGTTGGGAAGAGCAACTTCCGCCACCAATGCCTCGACTGCAGCGGCCTCTACTCCTAAGATAACAGCCATCGTCCCCTGAGTCTCTTCACATGCCGCATTCATAAAGGTGCCGCGCTTGTCGACAAGCTTCAATGTTTCCTGAAAAGACAATGCCCCTGTGGCATGAAGAGCGCTATATTCTCCGAGGCTGAGTCCCGAGCAATAGGTAGAATGTAGTTGTGGAAATAGACTCTGAAGGACGCGCAAGAGGGCGATGCTGACGACAAAAATTCCGGATTGGCTATTTTTTGTCAGGGTTAGCTCTTCTTCTGGTCCATTTAAAATAGAGGTAGATAGGGAGCGATTAAGAAAATCGTCAGCTTCTTGAAATGTTTCTTTTGCAAGAGAATAGGAGTCAAAAAATTCTTTTCCCATTCCGACATATTGAGCGCCTTGTCCTGGAAAAATGAATGCGATTTTTTGTGCTTTACCCATTTTCGTTCCCCTGTGTTTGCGTCAAAAGAGCGGCGCCCCAGGTCAATCCCGCACCGAAAGCGACGAGCAAGAGATGATCTCCTGTTTGTACGACACCCGTTTTCAAATGTTCGTCTAAAGCAATCGCAATTCCTGAAGCAGAAGTATTGCCGTATTTGTCGACGGTGACTACCATTTTTTCTAATGGGACGCCGACGCTTTCTGCTGTGGCACTCATGATGCGCTCATTTGCTTGGTGAGGAACTAACCATTGAATTTGTGTGGCTTCCAACTGCGTATGTGACAGGCATTCTTGTGCCGCTGTTGCCATGCGTCTAACGGCATGTTTGAATACCTCACGTCCTTCAAGGCGCACATAATGCAAACGCTGCTCAACTGTTTCCGCGCTGGAAGGAAGGCGGGATCCACCGGCAGGAACCGTGATCAAGTGCGCTTGATTTCCATCGGACCCTAAAGAGACGTAATCAATTAATAACCCTTTGCCTGTTCCGGTAATCACCGCAGCAGAGGCTCCGTCTCCAAAGAGAACGCACGTGTTGCGATCGGTATAGTCGACAACACTGGACATTTTTTCTGTCGCGACAAGGAGAATACACTTAGCAAGACCAGATTCGACATAGGCTTTAGCGATAGAGAGTCCATAAATAAATCCTGTGCACGCCGCCTGGACATCCATCGCGGCAGCGTTACTGGCGCCAAGAGTGCGTTGAATGAGAGAGGAGTTAGTGGGAGAAAGATGGTCAGGTGTCATTGTTGCGACAATGATCATATCGACATCTGTAGCGGCGACCTTTGCCTCTGCCAGGGCACGCTTTGCCGCTTCTGCTCCCATGTCCGATGACGCCTCATCGGCTGCCGCAATGCGCCGCTCTTTGACGCCGGTCCGTTGAACGATCCATTCATCGGATGTCTCCACTATTTTTTCTAAATCCGCATTTGACAATACTTTTTTTGGAAGGTAAGACCCCATTCCGATGATACGCGCACATTCTTTTTTCATAGCAGTCCTCGATATAAAGGATCCATTCTATCACCGTTGCAGTAACCTGACAAGTATTACCGTCTGCGAAAACAACGTTGTCTATAAAAATTAATTTTATCAGTGTGGAAAATTCAAGCAGCCCGTATGATAAGTTCTATGAAATATCCTTCTCACCTACTCACATTAATTCATATGTTGAAGCGCCTCCCTGGTGTAGGGAACAAAACAGCCGAACGTTATGCGTTCAATCTGCTCTCGTGGCCTAGAAACTACCGTCAAGAATTCGCGCAGGTGTTAAGTGAATTAGAAAATAACCTTGGCTATTGCGAGGTATGCGGATGTTTAAAAGGGCAAGAGCCTTGCTACTTTTGTACTCCTGCACGTGCTGCGGAGGGAATCCTATGCATCATCGCCTCCCCGCGCGATGCCTATGCCATTGATGAAACATCGGAATTTCATGGACTCTTCCACGTTCTCGGAGGACTATTATCTCCGATGGAAGGGATCATGCCAGAAAAGTTAACCATTTCACGTCTGCTCGAACGCATTGAAACGCATGGGATTCGCGAAGTTGTCATTGCTCTCGACTCCACTCTTGAAGGAGATGCCACTTCCCTTTATTTAAAAAACGACCTCGAACATCTAGGCATCACCGTTTCACGCCTTGCCTTTGGAATTCCCATGGGAAGCTCTCTCGACTACATCGATGGTGGCACGCTTGCCCGCGCCTTTTCTGGTCGCTCTTCTTTTTAATTTCATCTCAATTTTTGAATTACTTCGGGATACTTCCTTGCAAAAATCGATAAACTCCATTAGGATGGGGTGCTATTTCTTCTAATACCGGGGTTTTTATGACGTCTTTACAGCACTATGTCACCATATTTTTTCTTCTCTTTGCCTTCGTGCCACCAATAAACTCGCTATTTGCCGAAGGACAACAATATGAAAATCAACTCATTGAAACGATTGAAGTTGTTGTAGAAGGTAATGTGACAAATCCCGAACACCAAGAAAAACTTGTCCGTTCAAGGATCAAAATCCATGAAAACGACCGCTTCTCTCAAGCCGAATTTGACCAAGATTTAAAAGTGTTGACTCAAGAATTCGATCGGATCGAACCATGGATTGGCACTTCTAACGGAAAGATGAACATCAGCCTCCACGTATGGCCCAAGCCAGTCATCCGCGTCATCAATTGGAATGGAAACACTAAAATCGCTGATAAAGATCTACAAAAAGAACTAGGGATCAGCATCGGCGCCATCTTCGACCGACAAGACTTCCTTCTCGCCTTCCGTAAAGTAAAAGCCTACTACGTCAAAAAAGGATTTTTCGAAGCCCAACTTAGCTACAACATTGAATTCGACGACAAAACAAATGAAATTGAAATTCAAATTTGCGTCGTCGAAGGCCGCGCAGGAACCATCAAAGACATCGTCTTTCGCGGCTTCTGCGCCGACGAAGAAGAAGAATTGTTAGAAATGATCCACACCAAAAAATACAATTTCTTCACAAGCTGGCTGACAGACGAAGGTACATACCACGAAGAAGCTGTTCAAATGGACCAATTCCTCATCCTCAACTACCTCCAAAATAAGGGGTACGCCGACGCAGAAGTGGAGATGGAAGTGATGGAAGCAAAAGAGTGCCACCGCATTATCGTCTTCATCCACGCCACAAAAGGCGAACGCTACCAATGCGGATGTCTATCATTTGAAGGCAACACTCTCTTCTCCGACGAACAGATCCGCTCTAAATTCAGCATCTGCGAAGGCGATGCCTACTCACCAGAAAAGATTCGCGAAACAATCGATAACATCACCTTATTATACGGTCGTCGCGGACATATCGAAGCATTCGTTAATTTCGAACCTCAGCTAGAAGAATGTGGATGCATCTACTCTGTTAAATTTAAAATTGAAGAAGGCGAACAATACCGCGTAGGTCTGATAAAAGTCTTCGGCAACTGCTCTACACAGACAAATGTTATCTTGCACGAAACACTCCTCGTTCCGGGCGAGGTCTTCAACCTCGAACGCCTGCGCCACACAGAAGAACGTCTACGCAATATGGGCTATTTCAAAAACGTAAACGTCTATGCCGTCCGGACCGAAGAGGAATCCTCCTGCCTCGAAGGCAACTACCGCGACGTGCACGTCGAAGTAGAAGAAACTCGCACAGGAAACTTCGGCTTATTCTTCGGATTCAGCACGGTAGAAAGCGTATTCGGCGGTCTTAACATCAGCGAAAGTAACTTTAATTACAAAGGGCTACGCTCAGTATGGAGAGACGGTCCACAAGCCCTCCGTGGCGGCGGTGAATACCTTCACTTTACAGGAACCATCGGAGCGAAAAGCCGCAAGTACATGGCCTCATGGACAAAACCGCACTTCATGGACACTCCATGGAGCGTTGGTATCGACCTCGAGCGTTCCAACAACCGCTACATCTCTAACGATTACCAGATCAATGCCTGGGGATTAAACCTCCGCGCCACCTACGAGATCAATGCCTTCCTCCGTCTTTCCTGGCACTATCGTATCCGTAATTCAGACGTTGATGTCGACAGCGACGCACCTCCTTCCCTACAGCGCCAAGCAAAATATGCAGGGATCATTTCTGCTTCAGGAGTCTCCCTCGGCTACGACTCGACAAACAGCATCGCACGTCCAACCGCTGGATTCCGCTCGCGTATTGAAACAGAATATGCAGGTTTAGGAGGAAACTATTGCTTCGCAAGCTTAGGCTACCTCAACACCTACTATATTCCAGTTGGAACACGCAACGTCCTAAAATTTAGAGCCGATGCACGCTTCATCCAACCGATCGGCCAGACACAGGGCGACCACCTTCCAATCGATGAACGTTTCTTCCTCGGGGGTGAAAACGAAATTCGTGGATTCCGCCCTTACCGTCTCGGCCCACAATTTAATAAAGGCGATCCAGAGGGCGGTATCTCCATGCAGCTGCTCTCTGCAGAATTTCAACGTCGTCTATGGAAAAGATTGGACGGATTCCTCTTTATCGATGCCGGTCACCTTTCCCTCGCACATTGGGACTTTGGGAAATTGTACACTTCAGCAGGATTCGGCGCCCGTTTTCAAGTGTTTGAAAGTGGTCCGCCATTAAGCATCGGGATGGGATTCCCTATCAATGCTGACAACAGAAGTGATGTGAAGAAATTCTTCCTCAACATCGGTGGTAAATTCTAAGTATTTTTTAACTTAAGGAGTATAACATGAGAAATTTGAAAAATAATGCAGGGAAACTCATCCGAGTCGTCTTCATCGCAGCAACAGTTGTAATGGGATCTTCATTCGCACACGCACATGCTGCAGACGGAACAATTGAACCATTGAAACTTGGTGTTGTAAATTTCAAACAATGTGTTGAAAAATCCAAAATGGGAAAACAAGAAGCGGCCTCCTTCGAAGCGCTTAAAACTCAAGCAGAGCAAGTACTAAAGAATAAAGAAAAAGATTTAACAGCGCTTGCACAAAAACTAGAAGATGCAGACTATGTTGACAGTCTTTCGAACGAAGCGGAAGCGGAACTAAAACACAAATTCCGTGCCCTCAACCAGGAAATGTCACAACAACAGCAACAGCTTTACCAAACGCTAAGCCAAGCAAATTTCAAAATTGTGCAAAAGCTAACAGAATCTGTCGCAACAACAGCAAAAGAAGTAGGAGAAAAGTTGAATCTTAATCTCGTCATCAACGAAGATGCCTGCTTCTACTATCATGGTGCACTCGACATCACAGATAAGGTGATCAACGCTCTTGACGAAGGATTCGACAAGCAAACAGCGGTGCCATTAGCAAAATAATATAAAGGATGAGGAACATGAGCCTAAAGTCATTTTCACTTGAAGAACTTGCACTCCTAACAAAAACAACGTTAGTAGGCAATTCTCAACATCGTATCAGCAATGTTGCAGACCTCGACACTGCAGATGAAAATGACGCCTCATTCCTCGCCAATCCCCGCTACGAACGTGCCATGCACAGCTCTAAGGCGGGGGTGATTTTTATCAATCCAAACCTACCCCTGATTCCCGGTCGCAACTTCCTCATCAGCGACAATCCCTCACGCCACTTTCAAATGATCCTGGAAATCCTTAACAGCAACGCAACTGTTCACTCCGGTTTTGATGGGATCCATCCCACAGCAGTCGTGCATCCTACAGTAAAAATTGGTCAATGCGTCACCATCGGACCTTACGCAATCATCGAACAAGATGCCATCATCGGCAATAACACCTTTATCGGGGCCAGAGTCTATTGCGGAGTTGGAACAACAATTGGCAACGATTGCCACCTCTACCCTAACGTGACCATCCGCGAACGCTGCCATCTCGGAAACCGCGTCATCATACAGCCAGGAGCCGTCATCGGATCCTGCGGCTTTGGGTACACCACAGATGCCAAAGGAAAACATACAAAACTCAATCAAGTCGGAACCGTCACCATCGAAGACGACGTCGAAATCGGTGCCAACACAACGATTGATCGCGCCCGCTTTAAAACCACACGCATCGGACGCGGCAGTAAAATTGACAACCAAGTCCAAATCGCTCACGGTGTCATCATCGGCGAAGATAACATCATCGTCTCACAGGTCGGCATCGCCGGCTCCAGTAAAACTGGAAAAAATGTTGTCCTCGCCGGACAAGTGGGAATCTCCGGCCATATTACATTGGCTGATGGCGTTGTCATGTCCGCACGGTCAGGAGCATCCAAGTCCATCGATAAGGCCGGAAACTATGGCGGCGCCCCTGCCATGCCTATGCTCGAACACAATCGCATGACCGTCCACCTACGCAACATCGATAAATATGTCCGCGAACTAAAAGAACTCCGTATACTCCTCAAAAAATAATAATGAGGCATGCAACGGATTATCTTTGAAGTTAAGACTTCCTCCCTTCTAAATCTCTCCCCAACGGCTTATGAAGTGGGGCGACAGATCATTAGAAATGGAGACATCTTTTCTTGACGATATGTCGCGGCAGCGACATAACACTCTCAACCATTAACAGCCAAATAAACTTCCAATCTGTAGTGGCACCGACAAGTCGGTGCCTATCAAAGCCGTGACAAGTCACCGCTTTCATAAGCCGTTGTTCAAGCCTTAATCGCGATTAGGTCGAAGCGCAGCGGAGGCTTAGGAAAGGAATTTTAAAAAATGGTGACTGAAAGACCGACATAGTGATACATCGTCATTCTTAATATTTTTTTATGCCGCTCTTTTACTAAAGCAGTAAAGACGCGGGATTTTCTAAATATTTCTTTATTGTATTTAGAAATTGGGCGGCGGCAACGCCATCGATGACACGATGATCGGCCGATAAAGTCATCTTCATTTGTTTTCCAATAACGATGCTCCCCTCTTTGACAACGGGGACTTCATGGATTCCGCTCACAGCTAATATAGCAGCTTGTGGAGGATTGATAATCGCCTTAAAGCTTGAAATCCCATACATTCCGAGATTGGAAACTGTGAAGGATCCGCCCTTGTATTCGTGGGCTTCGAGCTTACCTTCTTTTGCTTTTTCGGCCAGGGCACGCACTTCAACAGAAATTTCTTCGATATTTTTATGATCGGCATGGCGAACGATTGGTGTAATGAGACCATTTGGCGTGCTGACCGCGACGGAGATATCGATCGTTTTAAAGCGGATGATTGTATTGTTCACGCTATTGAAACCGCTGTTGACGTCGGTATGTTTTTTTAAGGCGAGTGCACAGGCGCGAACAATGCAGTCGTTGACAGAGACCTTAATATTTAGATTTTTTAGTTGTTCACGCAGTGCTGTGAGAGCGTCTGCGTCGACTGTTTGTTCGACATAAAAGTGCGGAATGAACATTTTTGATTGTTGTAAACGTTGACTGATCACTTTTTGGATCTGACTCAACGATTGCTCTTCATAGCTTCCCGGAGCTTCTAATGGAACTTCTCGTTTTCCCATGACGAAATCCCCTGCAGGCAAGGCGTGTTCGAGATCTTCTGCGACGACGCGTCCTCCAGGACCCGACCCTTTCACTGTGGCGATATCGAGACCTTGCTCTTTGGCCTTTTTGCGGGCAAGAGGAGAGGCCTTTAATCGTTCACGACCATTTTCGACAGAATATTTGAATTGGTAGCCTTCGAGAGGAGCTTCTGGAGTGAAGTTCGCTTGCGGAAGAGAAGTCGATGGTTTCGGTGCTATTGAAGTTTCTTTTGAAGAGGGTGCTAATGGATCAGAAGATGCTGCGGGCGTCGCAATAGCAGTCACTCCTTCTGGAACGTACCCTTCAATGCTTTCGTCTTTTTGTTCTGTCATTATGGCAATTGGTTGATTCACGACGACTTCGCTCCCTTCTTTGACGATAATTTTTTTTAAATAACCACTATCCAAAGCTGTGTGTTCGACTGTGGCTTTATCGGTAGCAACTTCCATCATCACATCTCCAACTTCAATGTAGTCGCCTTCTTTTTTTATCCACTTTGCGATTGTGCCCTCTTCCATTGTCGGGGAGAGCTTAGGCATTGTCAATGTAAACGGCATTCTGTTACCTCATCACTTGTTTTACTGCTGCGATAATGCGAGCGACGTGGGGCAGTGTGGCACGTTCAAGCACTTTTGAATAGGGCATCGGCGTTTCTGCTTGGCAGACGCGTGCGAGTGGTGCGTCTAAGAAGTCAAAAGCTTTTTCTTGAATTTCAAATCCAACTTCTGCGCAGATGCCTGCAAAATAGTGACCTTCTTCGACGAGAACGCATCGATTTGTTTTGCGGATCGATCCTAAGATAGTATTTATGTCTAGTGGACGGATCGTTCTAAGATCGATCAATTCTGCTTTGATGCCTTGTCCGGCCAGTTCGCGTACAACTTTTTCGCAGACATGGACCATGCGTCCATGCGTGACAATCGTCACATCTGTTCCTGGGATTGCAATACGTGCTTTTCCGATCGGAACTAAAAATTCGCCATCTGGGATTTCGCCTTTGTCGCCGTAGGAGAGCTCGGATTCTAGAAAAAGGACCGGATTATCGTTGCGGACAGCGGATTTGAGAAGACCTTTGGCATCGTAAGGCGTATTAGGAGCGATGACGATCAGTCCAGGAAGGTTGCCGTAAAGCGCTTCAACGCAATGGGAGTGTTGACTAGAGACCTGCGCGGCGGCGCCATTTGGACCGCGGAAAACGATCGGAACAGAAAACCGGTTGCCTGACATGTAGTACATTTTGGCCGCGTTGGAGATAATTTGATCCGCTGCGACAAAAGAAAAGTTAAAGCTCATGAATTCGACGATCGGGCGTAGACCCGTCATTGCGGCGCCAATGCCTAGACCGACAAAACCTAATTCTGCGATCGGGGTATCGATGACGCGTTGGGGACCCCATTTGTCGAGAAGCCCTTTGGTGATTTTATAGGCGCCGTTGTATTCGCCGACTTCTTCGCCCATGATAAAGACGCGTTGATCGCGGGCCATCTCTTCATCGATTGCTTGTCGGAGAGCTTCTCTTATGTCTACTATTTGGACCATGCTACACACCCGTACTAGGTTTAAATACATCTTCTTCGAGCGTGCTTTCGCTAGGCCACGGACTTGCCTCTGCGTATTTGATTGCATCGATACATTCTTGCCGCATTTCTTTCTCTACTGCCTTATAACCCTCTTCGTCGAGCCATCCGGCTGCGATCAGCATAGCTTTCATCAATAATATAGGATCGCGCTCCATGCATTGCTGCAGAGAATCTTTAGTACGATATAGACCCGGATCCGAGATGGAATGTCCTTTAAAACGTTCTGTTACGACTTCGACAAGGACAGGACGACTTGTTTTAAGGACTTCTTCTTTTAAATGTTTGAATCCTGCGTAGCAGTGAAAAAAGTCCATACCATCCAAGGTATAGCCTTTCATACCAAAGCTTGGGGCTTTTTCTTCTGCGAGACGTTCAACGCTGATTGCTCTGCCGATATGTGTTCCCATGCCCCACTGATTATTTTCAATGACATAGATACAGGGGAGATCCCATAGTGCGGCAATATTTAGCGATTCGTGAAAGGCGCCCTGAGCAACGGCTCCATCGCCTAGGAAACAAACAGAGACCTCTTTTTTATTTTGTTGATATTTGAGAGTAAAAGCGGCTCCGGTGGCGATCGGAACTTGTCCACCAACGATTCCAAATCCGCCAAGTAAGCGATCCGCATAAAGATGCATCGAGCCTCCGCGACCGAGGGCGTTGCCGGTCGCGCGTCCAAAAAGTTCAGCCATGATGGAATCCGGAGTGATTCCCAGGAGAAGAGCAAGGGCATGACAGCGGTAAGAGGTGGACCACCAGCTTTCTTTTCCTATAGCTTCGACAGCGGCTGTTTGGACCGCTTCTTGACCTATATAGGCGTGAAAAAATCCGCCGATAAATCCTTGTTGATATGCTGCTTCGGCGCGTAATTCAAACTGACGGATGCGCACCATCTTTTTTAAGCAGGCAAGGGAGCCTTCTTTACCAAGGGAGTGCATTGCGTTCGCAGCGTCCGTTTTAAAAAAATTAATTTTCTTTTTATCTTCTTGCGCCATCAGATTCATCATGCCATTATTTTTTCAAGTCTATCCATATTGTACCATCCTTTTGAATAAATGCAATTGGAGGCATTCTTCTTTGCTTTAAATCCATAACAAACTAAAAATCAACTATTTAACGATTTAAAACCAAAAGAATGGTCGACCGACAGCTTGGATGCCTTTCTTTCGAGGGCCTGTTTGACTAATACATCGATCAAATGTGTGTATAAAAGAGGAGGAGAACTTTTTTGCCAAAGGTAAAAGGCATTGGATCCTGGCAGTGGATTAAGTTCGTTGAAGAATAGCTGCCCATTACTTTTGTCTAAGATGAAGTCAAAGCGACTGACACCTAAACATTCGAGAGCCGCATACGCGTTGAGCGCATAATTCATGACAAATGTTTTTATTTCTTCGTTAAGATCCTGAGGATCAATCACGCGCAATAGACTTGCCATTCCTTGTGTCCCTGTCTTTTTTCCTCCCCTCATGTACTTGTCTTCGTAGGTGAGGATTCCGTCTGTTGCAACAGGAATTTCCACGACAGACGCTTGATCCCCAAGGACAGAAACATTAATCTCCATCAAATCAACGACACACGGTTCAATAATCAGTGTGCGGTCATAGCGAAAGCCCTTCAGCAATGCCGCATGCAAAGATACGGAATCTTCTACCTTGGAGATGCCGATGCTGGATCCCAGTGTGTTGGGTTTAACAAAAAGAGGAAAATTTTCTAATCCTGGTGTTGCCAAAATTTTTTGTTCTACAACTTCTAGGCCATCCCTCAAAAGCTCTTCATGAGAAACTGTCACAGCAGGTAGAGAAGGAATCCCTTTTTCACGCAAAAATGCTTTACAATGAAATTTATTCATTGCCACAGCAGAAGAGAGCACTCCACAGCCAGTATACGCAATATCCGCTAGTTCTAAGAGGCCTTGGATACAGCCATCTTCCCCTTGTTGTCCGTGAAATTGAAGAAGAAACAAATCGGTTGGAATCTTTTTATCGAGATGGACACAGCCGTGTTCGATAGGCACAAGCCCTTGAATGGAAGGATCAGGTAACAGCGTCACTTCCTGTAGGCCATTGGTCTTTTGGCTAAATTGCCGATAAATCGATTTATCGAGAAGGCCCGTTCCTGTGAACCATTTTCCTTCGAGCGTGACATAGACAGGGATGATTTCGTAACGTAAGGGATCGATTGCTGTGATTGCCTGTAAGGCAGTGATGATCGAAATCTCGTGCTCGGCGGAACGTCCTCCAAATAGAACGGCCAGGCGTTTTTTCTCGTTAAAATTTGACAGCTGCTTCATATAGATCCGGTAAGTCGTTTTCGATTAAAATGATGTCGCCTTCTTCGCGTAGTGTTGCAAGCTGTTCAAAGGCGCTTGAGCGTGTATCATGAACAAAGAATTGATTCTCAGCCATGCCTTCTGATGTTAATCCTCGCACTAAAGAATGACGATTTGTTTTGCCGACGACCAACACATAGTCACAAACAGTTGCTGCGTAGGCCGCTACTTTTTTGTTTTCTTCGTCTTGAATCGTTCCCAATTCAATCATCCCCGGGGTCATCAAAATCCGTCGTTTTCCTGGCAGCTGTTTCATCACATCGAGTGCATCGAAAAATCCTCTTGGATTTGAGTTGTATGCATCATGAAGGTAAATGCTATTGCCTTCTTTTTTTGGTTGAAGACGATTTTCCACTGGCTCTTGAGAGCGTATCGCTGCTAAGACAAGCGTGGGATCTGCTCCCAACGCACACGCCATGGTGAAAGCTGCCATTAAATTTAATAAAGGCAGCTTGCCATAGGTTGGAGACCATCCCTCATATTTTTTTTCTTTCCATCTTAACGTAAAGGCCGTGCCTTTTCCCTTCATTTCCCAATTCAAAAGCTGACAATCAAGAGGCTCTTCTCTTTGTTCTGTTCCGTAAAGTAATGTTGTTTTTTTGCGATGGATTGTCGCAATTTGGCGGGCTCCAGGATCGTCTCCGTTGCACACGAGAATTCCATCAACAGGAACAGCAGCAGCAAGCTCTGCTTTTGCTTTTAAAATGATTTCTCGTGAGCCAAATCGTTCGAGATGCGCCGTGCCGATTGAAGTGATAATTGCTGCCTGAGGAGGAGTGAGGGAGCATAAATGTGCGATGGATCCGGGTCCATATGCTCCCATTTCAATCACAGCGTAGCGGTAACCCTCTTGCAACCGTGTGCGAATTTCTCGCGTGATTCCCATAGGAGTATTGATGCCTTTTTTGGGCCAAAATGTCGGAGCTAATGTAAGGTTAAGGATATCCCCAAGTGCTTGTTTTGTGCTGGTTTTTCCATAGCTTCCTGTGATGCCGATGGTGAAGGGAGAAATTTTATTAAAAACATTTTTTGCTTCTCGTACATACTGCTCTTGAAGCCGCTCTTCGCCGCGACGCAAAAAGAACACCGCACCGACTAGCCAAAGCGGGGTCAGCTGAATAAGCAAGATCGCGGACAATGCATTTAAAACATAAAAATCATAAAGAGAAATAACTCCCATGAGGAATAGTGCAACCCCAAGATAAAGCGCGAATGCTGTCCGATAAATCCGCTTGGCGCGGGCAGTCATTTGCAAACGCAGTTTACCGTGGGAGCGCGGATCTTTTTCTTGTTTTGTGATCCAATGGACACCTCCCAATAATGCGAGAAGAACAAGAGTAGGATTGAGTAGAAATGCGAATGGAATACTTGATAAAAAAAGAGATGTTCCTTTTTTATCAAACGCCCTATTTTTTTTATTCCATTCCCGAAAGCGATCGATTGCATAGTCCTCTTGCTGCAAGAAGCGCAGATAGTGGAAGAGCCGATGCTTAACGAGTAATGTGACAGCCATAAACAGAAGTGCAAGATCAAATATTTTTTCCATTTATTGCCTCCTGATTTGCGATAAAAGGGAGGATATAGGATGCGCAGAGAGAGCTG
Source organism: uncultured bacterium (assembly GCA_964367715.1). Classification (GTDB taxonomy): domain Bacteria; phylum Chlamydiota; class Chlamydiia; order Chlamydiales; family Criblamydiaceae; genus CAYIYO01. The sequence goes on along the minus strand of CAYIYO010000027.1, from coordinate 10,375 downwards.
CCCCCCTCTTGATATAAGTGATGATTTTTTCCAGGAAACACGTAAAGGGTCGATCCTGAAATCAGTTCATGGAATCTGCGCCCCATTGTGGGCGGAGTATCGACATCATTTTCTCCCCATAAAAGTAATGTCGGTTGCTTAATCGCTTTTGCTGTTTCGGATAAATCTTCATTTACAGACTTTACAAGAATGGGACGCATTGGTCCTGCATTTCGATAATCTGGAGAGCCGTAGCGCTGTGCGATCTTAGTTTCAAAAAGGGAACTTCCGCATGTGTTATCGATCGCTTTAAAAAGCGTGCCTGCGACGACAATTGCCTTCATTCGGACTTTATCTTTTAGAGAGCGGGAACGCTTGAGTCCTGAAGATGCAAGCAAAGTAAGAGTAGAGACGGTTACCGGATAATCCTTTGCCATGCTCATTGCGACCTTACCTCCAAACGAATGGCCAACAAGGTGTGCAGACAAAATATTTTTTTCTTTTAAATAACGAACGAGGCGTTGTGCGTAATCGAAGCTGCTCCATGTTTCTTCTGGAGTTGTGGAGCGTCCAAAGCCGGGTAAATCGATGAGATGGACTTGCATCTTGTGCGACAGAAGTTCGCCTAATGGACGCATTTGTTCTATTGAGCATCCCCATCCATGCAGAATAATCACATGAGGGCCTTTAACGCCAAGGCGTTCGACAAATAATTCTACTTTTTCTTCTTCCATTCGATTTCTCCTAGCACGATCATAACGGATATAGGAAATTGTGATGAACGATTTTTTTTAATGACTAAGGTTTCTTTCCGATGACACTTGTACATAAATAGTAAAAATGAGAAATTCATATTCACAAAAAAAAGAGTCTATCTCCTCCATGTATACACAAGTGAAATCAAGAATCGGTATACATAAGGAAAAATTACGACATAGCCCAAAGAGAACACAGAGACAGACAAAATCTCGTTGCGTAAATCACACGATTTCTCTCTGCTCTCTTTGGTAAAAAATTTAAAAGGAGAGCAAAATGAAGATATACACACGAACTGGCGATAAGGGTCAAACCTCCCTTTTTAACGGACAGCGCATACGTAAAGATAATGAGTTTATCAAAACGCTAGGGGCGATCGATGAGTGCAACTGTGCAATCGGCCTCTCTATCTCCCATCTACCATCAGAGCCCCCGTTTGATGAGCTAAAAAAACAGCTCGAAATGATCCAACACGCTCTTTTCGACATCGGAGCCGCTATTGCAACACCGCGCACGCGTTCCGCTGATGATAAGATTGCAAAAACGCGTTTCGACAAAGAAGCGATATCGATGCTAGAAGAATGGATGGATACGATGGAAACCTCCCTCAACAAGCTGCATACTTTCATCCTTCCAGGAGGGCATCCATCCGGAGCCCACCTTCACCTTGCACGAAGCATCTGCAGACGGGCCGAAACGAAAATTCTTCCTTTACTAGAACATGCGGATGTTTCAGAAGATCTTTTGGTCTATGTCAACCGCCTCTCGGACTACTTATTCATGGCGTCCCGCTATGCGAACCATCTCCTAAAACGACCAGAAACGTTCTGGGAGCCCCATAAAATGCACCGCTAGAAATAAAACAATTATTTTAATAATGTAAAATAAACGAGCGAGGTTTCACATGGAACAAAATTTTACCGAAGGGGTGACCGAAGCGATCCAACATGCTTTTTCGACTGCGCAGTCGAAGCAAAAAACAGAAGTATCTGACAATCAATTACTTCTGTCTTTTCTACAAGAGCCTGAAGGATACTTCCACTCCATCCTTACTCACATCAATGCAAATCCTACTTCTCTCGTGCAGTCCCTCGAAGCAGAGATTGCCCGTGAAGCGACCTTTACCGGATCGTCCGCCCAAGCCCCGACAGCGGGACGCACCCTGCAAAATCGCATCGCCGATGCCCAGGCCATTGCAAAAAGCTGGAAAGACTCTTACACCAGCAGCGACCATTTTCTGATCTCCTACTGGAAAAATGGAAGCACTCCATTTAACGAATGGAAAAATAGCACTGGAATTTCCTTACAAAAGTTAGAAGAACATATTAAAAAAATTCGCGGAGATCGCCATATGGATTCCCCTACAGCAGAAAATCAGATGCAAGCGTTAGAAAAATACTGCAAAAATCTCACGACCCTGGCCCGTGAAGGAAAGATCGATCCTGTGATTGGCCGTGACGAAGAAATTCGCCGCACCATGCAAGTGCTCAGCCGACGAACAAAAAATAATCCTCTGCTGATCGGTGAGCCCGGCGTGGGAAAAACAGCGATCGCCGAAGGTCTTGCCCAGCGGATCATTCAAGGCGATGTGCCCGACTCCTTAAAGAATAAGCAGCTGCTGACACTAGACATGGGATCTCTCGTTGCCGGAACAAAGTTCCGCGGCGAATTCGAAGAGCGCTTGAAAGGGATTTTACAAGAGATCGAAAAAAGCGAGGGGCAGATTATTCTCTTCATTGACGAAGTGCACACTCTTGTCGGTGCAGGCGCTGCAGAAGGATCAATGGATGCCGCCAACCTCTTAAAACCTGCGCTTGCGAGAGGAACGCTGCATTGCGTCGGCGCCACCACACTCAACGAGTACCAAAAATATATCGAAAAAGATCCTGCTCTCGAACGCCGCTTTCAAACGGTCTACGTCAGCGAGCCTTCTCCAGAAGAAGCTGTTGCCATCTTACGCGGCTTAAAAGAGAAATACGAGATCTTCCACGGAGTGCGCATCACGGAATCGGCGTTACACGCTGCGGTTTATCTTTCCTACCGTTACATCACCGACCGTCGTCTTCCCGACAAAGCGATCGACCTTATCGACGAAGCCGCCAGCTTAATTCGCATGCAGCTCGGCAGTCGCCCCCTCCCCATCGACACAAAGGAAAGAGAATTGTCCGCTCTTGTGATCGAACAAGAAGCGCTAAAGCGCGAAAAAGATGCCGTCGATAAGCAACGTCTTAACGTGATCGAAGGAAAAATCGCCCACTTGCGAGAAGAATTAGGTACCTTAAGACAGCAATGGGAACAAGAAAAGGAATTGATTGACAAATTAAAAGAAAAGAAAGATTCCATCGAACGTCTGCGCTTTCAAGAAGATGAAGCAGAGCGAAATTCCGACTACAATAAAGTCGCTGAATTGCGCTATCAACGCATTCCTGAAGTACAAAAAGAGTTAGAAGAAATTCAAAAAATTCTTAATAGCAAATCCAACCGTCTTCTTCAAGAAGAGGTTGATGAAAATCTCATCGCACACATTGTCTCCAAGTGGACAGGCATTCCGGTCACAAAAATGATCGAAAGCGATGTTCAACGTCTCCTTCACCTCGAAAAAGAACTCGAAAAGCGTGTCGTCGGACAAAATCTCGTCGTTAAATCCGTTTGCGAAGCCATCCGTCGCTCACGTTCAGGACTGGGCGATCCCGGGCGTCCTATAGGAGCATTCCTTTTTCTAGGACCGACAGGAGTGGGAAAAACGGAATTGACAAAAGCGCTGGCACAGCAGTTATTCGATCAAGAAGAAGCGATGATACGCCTCGACATGTCGGAATACATGGAAAAGCATAGCGTGTCAAAACTCATTGGATCACCCCCAGGATACGTTGGGTATGACGAAGGCGGACAGTTAACAGAAGCGTTACGTCGACGCCCTTACAGCGTTGTGCTCTTCGACGAAATAGAAAAAGCACACCATGACGTCTTTAACATCCTATTACAAGTGTTTGACGATGGACGCATCACCGACAGCAAAGGGCGCGTTGTCAACTGCAAAAATGCTCTTTTCATTATGACCTCTAATCTTGGCTCTGAGCAGCTTTTAGAAAAGATGCAAGGCAATGCAAAAGAATTAAGCAAAGAAGCGTTAGTGAAGATTCTTGAGCCCATCATCAAAGCACATTTCCGACCAGAATTCCTCAATCGTTTAGATGAAATTCTGCCATTCTTGCCGTTACAAGAAAAGGACATGGAAAAAATTGTGAAGATTCAACTGCATCAACTTGAAAAGCGATTGGAAGAAAGACAATGCAAACTGATCTGCAACGAAGATCTTATCAAATGGCTAGCAGAGACGGGCTACGACCCTCACTTTGGAGCACGTCCTCTCAAACGATTAATCCAGCACCAAGTGGTAAATATCCTTGCTAATGCAATCCTGGAAGGAAAAATTCCTACGCACAGCACAGTCACACTAAAGATGGATAATGGCCACGTCGCTTATGAAGTAAAGAATTAAATGCCCAACAATTTATGGAGTGCCGCGGCTTGACGCGATCTTAGAAAAAGGTTCAAATTGCGTTAAAACTTTTTTTTTGCGCTGCATCAAGCCGCCGCACTCCATAAGCCGATAGTAGAAGTTTGAAAGGATAAAGAATCTATTTTTATTTTCGGTGTTTGATCTTGTTCAGTCCGTTAAGGGCGGCGATACGATACCCTTCTGCATAGGTTGGATAGTTAAAAATGTGATTAATAAAATAATCAATTTTTGCATTAAAACTCACCGCAATTTGTCCGATATGAATCAATTCGGTCGCACTACGTCCAATAATATGAATGCCTAAAATTTCCAATGTCTCTCTATGAAAAATAATTTTAAATAACCCTACATTATTTCCCACAATATGGCTTCTGGCAATCTCATAATAATACGCCCGCCCCACCTCATACTGGAATCCCAACGCCTTTAACTGTTCCTCGGTATATCCACAGCTCGATATTTCTGGAATCGTATAAATTCCAATCGGATAAAATGTTGGGAAATGATGTGTCTGTACTCCACATGCGTGGCGCGCGGCAAGGCGTCCCTGCTCCATACTTGTCGATGCCAAACTAGGCCCACCAATGACATCTCCCACTCCATAAATATGCGGCTGCGCTGTCTGAAACAACGCATTGACGGGAAGGTATCCTTTTTGATCGACTTTCAATCCTGCATTTTCAATATACAACTCTTCTACGTTAGCGACTCGTCCCAATGCGTACAGCAACACATCACTCGTTAAGGACGTTCCATCCTTAAAAGAAACAAACGCTTTTCCATCGACACGCTTTATCTCTGACGGCTCCTTTCCTCCCAAAAACGTCAACCCAAGATCGGTCAGCGCCGTCTGCAAATGAATTCCTATCTCATTATCCAATAAAGGTAAAATATGCTCTTTTCGATCAATAATCGTCACTTCTGTTCCCAAAGCAGAAAAGAAGCTGGCATACTCCGCTCCAATAATCCCCCCCCCTAACACAATCATCGTGTCGGGAACGCGATCAATTCCCAACAGCCGCGTCGAGTCAAGGATGACTTCATTGTCGAAAGGAACATTATTAGGATTTCGAGGCTTCGATCCGGAGGCAATGATCACATAGGCAGTTTTCAGTTGATAGGTCAGTCGAAAGTCCTGATCGACCACCATCAGCACATTAGGACTTTCAAAACGGGCGGTTCCTTGGAGGACACGGATCCCGTTCTTCTTAAACTGGCGCATGATAATGTCGCTTTCTTCTTCGATGACCTGATTTAGACGTCCATTGAGCTCTTGAATCGATGCTTGGTGAATGATTTGCTCGGGATACCACTCCTGCCTCTCATAGAATCGGGTTAGGTCAAGGATCGCTTCGCGCAACGTTTTTGAGGGAATAGTCCCAGAATAGAGGCAGTTTCCCCCGGGGGCAGGGGCGCGCTCGACGACGATGACCCTACGGCCCAGCTTTGCCGCCTGGATCGCTGCCTTCTGCCCTGCAGGGCCAGAACCGATGACGACGAGATCTACTTCAATTTCTTCCATTATAAACCTCTTATACCGAACGTGTTCGAAAATTTGGTTTTTTAGCTGCGTGAAAGCCAAATTTTCGAATACGTTTGGTATAACCCCTCTCCTTGTCATAATAATTAAAATTTGATAAAATGTAATTATAATTCAATTTTCCTTCTATTGGTTAAAAAGGTGGGGATCGATGAGTAAAACAAATTTTTCTAAAGTAGAGTCCGCTCTTGAAGAAGGGTTGCGTCAGATTAGCATACAAAAACTTTTTGAATTAGCTGACGAAGCATCCGGAATCGTTCACAAAGAAAAAACGGATCCTTCTATTGCTCCGCTCACGATCGAACAAAAACGGCTTTTACGCTCGCTACAACTCAATCTTTCGCGTTTAGAGAAAGTAGAAAAAAAAATTTACACGAAAATTGGAACAAAAAAGAGCACATTCAAATTGCTACTGAGCACCCCTTCGGAACCGAAGAGCTGGACGCAGCTGGAAGAGATTCACAAAAAAACAGAAGAGCTGGTGAAGCAACATTTTCCTGTGCTTAGCGACGAAGAACAGGTCGAAAAAGAGCTTAACCGGCACCTGACAAAACGCTTTAATGTGAACGAAAAGTGGCTTCCTCTCCACTAACAAATATTTTGTAACCCATTGTTTCTTAGTCCTTATTAGGATAATCTTTTCATATTTCCACAAAATCGTCTTGAAAAAAATCCGCCTTCTCTATATTGTTAATGCTTGTCTTAAGGGGCGTATAGCTCAGTTGGTAGAGCACCTGTCTTACACACAGGCGGTCATAGGTTCGAATCCTTTTGCGCCCATCAACAAGACATTGCGGAAGTAGTTCAATTGGTTAGAGCACTGCCCTGTCACGGCAGAAGTTGCGGGTTCGAGTCCCGTCTTCCGCGTTTTTAGCTGGACAACAGTCCAGCTATTTTTTTTTCACCCCAATCCCTTCGTTTATTCTTTACATCCAACCTCTCGTCTTCTATAATGCGCTTTTTTATTAAGGGAACTGCACATGGAAAAACCACGTACCTACACGGTAAAATCTTTTTTTGGTGAAGTCATGCTATATGGCCTGATGGCATTCGGTGCCTTCCTCGCTGCTTTTGCCGTTGAAGTGTTTTTCATCCCCAACAACCTTATCGACGGCGGTATCGTTGGCGTTGCGATGATCTGCGGAAACCTGACGAATAAAGCATTCATCCCCTACTTTTTAATCCTTTTTAACATCCCCTTCCTTTTCCTTGCTTATCGCTCGATCGGACGCGGGTTCCTCCTCCACTTTTTCTTTGCTACAATCACCTTCGCCGCTTCTATGATTTTCATCCAAAATTTTATGGACTGGAGTTTCCACGGAGAAAGCTTAGAAGTCGTTGTGATCGGTGGAGCAATCCTCGGAATCGGCCTTGGCCTCATCATCCGCTACGGCGGCTGCCTTGATGGAACAGAAATTTTAGGAATCATCGCAGGCCAACAAACAGGATTTACAGTCGGACAAGTCGTCTTGGTCTGCAACATCTTTGTTTTCAGCGCGGCGGCCCTCGTCTTCCAAGACTGGCACCCCCCCCTGATGTCATTAATCACCTACATGGTCGTCATCAAGGTGATGGACTCCGTCATCGTCGGTCTCGACGAAACAAAATCGGTGATGGTCATCTCCTCCCACTCAAAAGAAATCGCCGAAGCTATCATGCACGAACTCGGCCTCGGTCTAACAATCATGTATGGCCGCGGAGGATACTCCGGCGATGCACGCGAAATCCTGTATGTGATCGTCGAACGTCTACAGCTCGCTGAATTGAAAGAACTCATCCACCGCGAAGATCCGAAAGCCTTTATCGCTGTGGAAAATCTCCACGAAATTTCCCACGGCGCACAAAACAACAGTCCACAACAAAAACAGTCACTCATCAACCTTCTGTTTAAACAAGTGGTCCATAAAAAACCTGGAAAAGCGTAACTGTGGCCTCCCCTCTTACCTTTCTCGAGTTGAAAAATAAAGCCCTAGAGTTAGGATGGGACGATGCAGGCATCACCACAGCTGAGGTTCCAAAAGAAGACATTGAAGCCTATCTAAATTGGCTGAAAAAAGGCCATCACGGCGACCTCACTTATATGGAAAGCCAACTCCGCCTCGATCCGCAACAACTCCTTCCTGGAGCGCAACGGGCCCTTATTTTTATCAGCAACTATAAACAGACAAAAGAGCCTTTTCGCGAAGATGCCGGACTAATCGCCTCGTATGCGCGCGGCCGCGATTACCATCACCTCCATCGCCGTCGCTTAAAAAAATTTATTTCTTGGCTAGAAGAAAGAACCGGCCAACAACAGATCGCTCGCGGCTTCACCGACTCCGCTCCAATCCTAGAAAAAGCACTCGCCGTCAAAGCCGGACTCGGATGGTTTGGAAAAAACACGCTTTTAATCCATCGTAAATTCGGAACCTTCACATTACTTTCTGGCCTCCTAACAACACTGGAGATCCCGCTTCCACTTGCTACACTATCTCTACGTCAACCACGCTGTGGATCCTGCACACGGTGCCTCGACGCCTGTCCCACACAAGCACTCATCACACCTTACCAGCTCGATGCAGTAAAATGCCTCTCCTACCACCTCATCGAATCAAAAAAAGAGCTTCCCGAAAGCATCAAGAGCAAAAATCCGGGATATGCCTTTGGCTGTGACATCTGCCAAGATGCCTGTCCACACAACCAACGCAAAGAAGACGCAACATTACTCGATTTCTCCCCACAATCAGGCATTGGCGCCTACCTCTCTTCTGACCTCATGCAAAAGATTGTATCCGATCCCACACGTCTGTTTGGAACTCCTTTACAGCGTCGAGGGGTGAAAGGGTTACAACACACACTTGAAGGTATCGGATTAAAAAATATTCCATGATAATTTAAAAAAATATAAAGTGGATTTTTTACCAATTAAACCCACTGGAAGCTATGGACGGAATCAACGAATCGGATCTTCAACGGTTGCTAGGAAGTGATTCATGGCGCGTCTTTCGTATCATCTCAGAATTTGTCGATGGATTCGAAACAATGACCTACATAGGACCCTCTGTTTCCATCTTTGGTTCTGCACGCCTTTCAGAAGACTCTCCTTATTACCAAATGTCATTCCGTGTAGGCCGTGAAATCGCCAACCGTGGCTTTGCCGTGATCACAGGGGGAGGTCCGGGAATCATGGAAGCAGCCAACAAGGGTGCACAGTCTGTTGGCGGAAGGTCATGCGGTCTCATGATTGAAATTCCAACAGAAGAGTGGCCCAACACCTATATCGACCCCAAATATGCGATCAAATTTCGTTACTTTTTTATTCGTAAAGTCATGTTCATTCGCTACGCGCAAGGGTACGTTTTTCTACCAGGGGGCTTTGGAACTCTTGACGAACTGTTTGAAGCACTCACATTGGAACAAAGGGAAAAAACAATTCGCTTTCCTATCTATTTGATGGGAAAAGAATATTGGGCAGGTCTCATTGACTGGATAAGAGACACTCTTTTAGAAAGAGGATGCATCACGAAAGAAGATTTTGATATGATCCAATTGACCGACGATCCTATGGAAGTCGCCCAAGGAATTGAAGAACACTACAAACACTACAAGAAGACAAATGTCATCTAAGACTGCTTATCTTCCGATCCTTAAACTCTTACAACGCTGAAAAAAAGCATGTAATTCTTGCATTAACTCGGGTCTACGCGGAAAAGCCTCTCGACTATCATTAATCAACGGGTTGTTAGAAATAGTTATTTCCCTCATTACATCTAACAAACGAAAAGTATGCGCATGTATCGTTGGCGACTCTACATTTCGCAGTAATTGGCCTGCAATTGCTTCTTCCGTTGTCGCCTCATGAAAAACTCTTCCCAAATTAATAGGGCTTATGTCTGTGCTATCTGTGTCTGTATCTTCTATATCACTGATTTCAGTATCTTCGTCACTTGAAGCATAATTTAAAAACGTACAAATTTCTCTTGGCATACCAAACACTTTTTTTTCAAAAACAAATAAACATTAATTAATTATATATAAATTAACGTTTATATTCAACACATTAAATAATCAATCATTCAATAAAATAATTAAATCAATATATTGTTTTACAATAAATTTAGTCATTTACAGTGAGAGATATAGTAAAAAAATAAATAGAAGAAAGTGAACAAACTCGATTAAAAAAAAATAAAATACTTGTTAAAAAATGAATATACGTAATCGGTCACAGGGGACATCACTTAAGGCGTGGGGATTGTTTTTATGCGCTACCGCGATGCAAAACTTATGAGAGGCACCGTGACCGATTACGTATGGTATAGGTCGCGGATGCGACCGAAACGTGTAGCCACAGGCTCACGCCTGGTTACATCCTTCGGTCGCATCCGCGACCTGAAAAATCCTCAAGTCTAGTCTGTGGAATGTGGAGTTTTTTTATCTATCGGCATTATACCAAGGAGCAGCTGAAATTTTGATTTTAGACGATCTCAAAGCCCCGGGGTTCCCCCATCGCAAGCGGGTCAATTATTAGCAATATTTACCCGCTTGCAATCGCTTAACCGGGGGAGCTTTCACGCAGATCAAAAATCTAAATTTTG
>CAYIYO010000026.1:0-25625 GCA_964367715.1 uncultured bacterium | reverse complement strand
CCACCACCTGTTTACAAAGAGTTCTCAGAAGGGTACGAGAAAAACGACAATAATGACGAAGCAGCTGTTTCAATGTTATTCAAAGAAGTGACTTCACGAATAAAAATATGTCATTAATGTCTTTGGTGTCGTTATACCGAACGTGACTAAAAATTTAGATCACGTTCGGTATATGGTCGTTAAAAAAATAAAATCCTTTAACAACAAAAAATGTAAACGGTATAGTTCGCAACAAAGAGAAGACACCTATACCGAACGTGATTCAAAAAACAAATTTTGGAACACGTTCGGTATAATTAAAAAAGGTTTTTGTATGAAAGGGATTATCCTTGCTGGCGGCTTTGGAACACGATTATACCCTGCGACTTTTGCGATCAATAAACAGCTGTTGCCGATTTATGATAAGCCCATGATTTACTATTCGTTGTCGATTTTGATGTTGGCGGGAATTCGCGATATCATGATTATTTCGACACCGCGAGACCTTCCCCTCTTTGAGCTATGCCTCGGAGATGGAACGCAATTAGGGATTAAGCTTTCGTATGCGGTGCAAAAAGAGCCGAAAGGAATTGCCGAAGCGTTTATCATTGCAGAGCCTTTCATCAACAACCATTCTGTTGCACTGATTCTCGGTGATAACATCTTCTATTCACAGGGATTGACGGGAATTTTAAAGAAGCAGCGCACATTAAAAAGTGGTGCCACTGTTTTTGCATATTGGATAAAAAATCCGGAGCAATTTGGTGTGGTGGAGTTTGACGAGTCTAATAGAGCCCTTTCTATTGAAGAAAAGCCCACTAAACCCAAGTCTAATTATGCTGTGACCGGATTATACTTCTATGATAGTCAGGTTGTTGAGATCGCCAAAAAGCTAAAGCCTTCTGCGCGTGGGGAACTAGAAATCACCGACATCAACAAAGCCTACCTAAAAAACGGCACTCTTAACGTGGAAGTATTGGGCCGTGGAATGGCGTGGCTGGATACTGGAACGCACGAATCTCTCCTGCAAGCCTCTTTGTTTGTCGAGACAATAGAAAGTCGACAAGGGCTTAAGATCGCGTGCCTTGAAGAGATTGCGTACCGAAACCATTGGATCGGAAAAGAAGAGCTTTTGCTTTTGGCTAAGAAGTATGGAAAAAGCGCGTATGCGGAATACATGACAATGGTTGCGGAAGAATAGAAAGGCAGCGCGCGATTTCTTTAATATCTTTTTAAAAACAAACGCTAAGTAGAGGGCATGTGGGCGATAGTGAAGCACCCTTTTTGAGACCTTTTGCTTCATTTGGTCTAGCAACCCGAGCTTCTTTCTTGTGTGTAACATCGCAGGCAAATAAATGGTTCCTGTTTTCCAAAAGTCGTGCTGGGTCAGTGAAGTGTAGATCGCTTTTCCTTCATGGACGATACGCGTCTTTCTCATTGCGCCTAGTGGAAGGTGGCAAAACACTAGGATAGGCGTCTGAATGGGAGCGGGTAGCTTCTTCATCCATTTGAAAATTTTGGCGACCGGACCCACTGGCTCGGTGTCTAGTAAGTGCATTCTAAACATGTCGGGGACATTCTCTTCTCCGATGACTTTTTCAATACTTTCGTGGACCCATTTTGCGCAATTTTCGGATTCGATTTGGTAAACAAAGTTAGATTCTTTTGCTTTTTTCATGTCTTCTTTGATTATGGCCATTAGGTGTTCCCCTTCTTTTGGAGTGACACCAAAGCTGTGGTAGACCTGTTGACGATGCGTATAAAAAATATTTTCATCTGGATAGACCACCGTCGCGTAGCTGTTTTTGCAAAACATCAATAAGCTTTCAAAGAAGGTGGAAGGAAAAAGGATCGCTGTCTTTCCAAAATTAAAGGTCGCGTAGCGGCCGTCGCCCCATGGAATTGCGATTTCAAAAAAGGCGTGCGTATTTTCGTAGTCGAGAGAAGAGGATCCGCGCGTTGCCGTGGCGGCAACGATCCACTGGGTGCTGTCGTACCTTTGTCCGTAGCGTTCGAAGGCTTGTTCTTTGGAGATCAGTTCGGTGAGAGGGAGCTGATGCCACCATTCGTTGTGGGTGAGATCGATTTCATCCCAAGAGCTTTTTGCAGGATTCCATCGACCCCATTTTTGGACATTCCAGTTTGTGACGCCATGGGCGAGGTATTCTAAATTTCCTGCGCGGCTCGTTTTATCTTTGAAAATTTGTAAGACCTCGCCGACGGAGAGTTGATAATTTCTTGTTAGGGTGACTTCGGTTTTTTCGTCGAGGATGCTGATCTCTTTTCCTTCAAAAGGAAGAGTGACGATTTTCTCCATTCCAAAATTATTAATTACTTTTTTAATTTTAAGATTGTTATTCATGCGACCGATGCGACCACTGAGATTTGCAACGACAATTTTTTGTTGGATTCCAGGAAACTCGATGAATACTGCCGGACTATTTTTATCTCGGAATGCCCACAGAAGGTACTCTTCTTTAATTTTTTCATCTTTTCGGAGAAGCGCAACAAATGCGGGATATTGACTCGTCAATTGGATGTTGTAGAGATCGTCTTCCGTGAGTTCTTTATTTTCAATTAGATCGTTAGTGTGTTTCCATTCTCTGACCATCATTTTTAGTTTATTCACGATTGGACCGTTAACAGACGATTTATCCCATCCTCCATTGACTCCTTCTAGACGATAGCGGAGGGCGATCATGCGACGTTCCAACGCATGCCAGACGTAGAGAAGCTCCGCGTTGTATGTTGAAGGAGAGGTTTGAATAAAGAAGGTGGCATATTCGAGAAGAGCTGAGTAATTAAACAGTTGGAAGGCAGAAATTCCTGTCACGCTGAAGTAAATAGGATGGATTTCCATTGAGTCAAACAGCGCATATAATGCGCTAATTTTTACTATTTTCTTTTTTGTTTTCACGTTTTGAAGGGCGGAATGGAGCCAAAAAGCCAAAAAAAGGAGGTATTTAGCGGCAAAAACGACCGCCTGTAGCGCTTTTTGCAGGAATTTTTTTCCTTTAAAAAAGAGAAAATAAAAAAAGTTTAAATGATTTAAAACGTTTTTCATGGTTTTCCCTCGAATTTGGGTTGTATTGCCCTTAAAATGCAGGAGAACTTGCCAGGTCTTCCCTTAAAAAGTAGACAACTAGAAGTGCAAGAATGATGCCAATACCGCTATGACATCGTAATTGCCCAAAAGGAAAATTTCTGTTAAAGTGATCCCTTTAATAAATCCTTGAGCACCAATATGAAAAATACAGAAAACGAAAATCAAAAAATTGAATTACCAAAAGCGTATGAAGCGGGAACTGTCGAGCCGAAGTGGTACCAGTTTTGGGAAGAGGGAGAGATGTTCAAAGCGGATGTCACCTCCAACAAGCCGGCGTATACCATCAGCATTCCCCCTCCAAATGTGACTGGAGCCCTTCACATGGGCCATGCGCTCGGATTGACGTTGCAAGATATTTTGATTCGTTGGAAACGCATGCAAGGGTTTGAAGTATTGTGGGTTCCTGGAACTGACCACGCAGGGATTGCAACACAAACTGTTGTTGAGCGGCATTTGATCCGGGAAACAGGCAAGACCCGCAAAGAGTATCCACGAGAGACATTTGTTGCAGAGATTTGGAAGTGGAAAGAGCGGAATGAATCGAAGATTTTAAATCAGATGAAACGCGTGGGAACCTCGTGCGACTGGTCACGTCAGCGGTTTACGATGGACGAAGGGTGTAACCGTGCGGTGCGTAAGATTTTCAAAAAATTATTTGATTCGGGATACATCTATAGAGGTGATTATTTGGTCAATTGGGATCCGGTAACGCAAACAGCACTGGCCGACGACGAAGTGGAATACGAAGACCGCGAATCGTTTATGTGGCATTTTAAGTATCCACTTAAAGATAGTGGCGATTTTGTCCACGTCGCAACAACACGTCCTGAGACACTTTTGGGCGATACTGCGATTGCTGTTTCTCCGCGCGACGAACGCTATAAACATTTGATTGGAAAAACTGTCATTGTGCCGTTGACCACTCGTGAGATTCCTATCATTAGCGACCATTGTGTGGATCCTGAGTTTGGAACAGGGATGGTAAAAGTTACACCTGCACATGATCCAAATGACTACCAGACAGGATTGACGCACAAGCTTCCTTTCATCAACATCATGACTCCGGACGGAAAAGTTAACGCCAATGGTGGGGAGTTTGAGGGAATGACCATGGGTGAGGCGCGCCTTGCTGTTGTCAAAGCAATGGAAGGATTGGGCCTTGTAGAGAAGATCGATCCGCATACGAACCGTGTCGGCGTGTCCTATCGCTCCAAAGCGACAATCGAGCCTTACCTTTCGAAACAGTGGTTTGTGCGCATGGACGAGTTTGCAAAAATTTTGCGTCGCGTTGTCGAAAAGGGCGAAGTGAAACTCATTCCTGAAAATTGGGAGAATACCTATTTCCACTGGATCGATAACTTACGCGATTGGTGCATCAGCCGCCAGCTGTGGTGGGGACATCGTATCCCGGTATGGTACAACGTGAAGAATCCTGCGCATGTCATATGCCATGATGGAGAGGGGGTTCCTCAAGAAGTGCTCGATGCACCGGATGAATGGCGACAGGATGAAGATGTGCTGGACACCTGGTTTTCGTCCGCATTGTGGCCTTTTTCTGTTCTTGGATGGCCCGAACAGACTACGGATTTAGAGAAATTTTATCCAAATTCCATCATGATCACAGGTCATGACATCCTTTTCTTCTGGGTTGCCCGTATGATTTTGATGGGAGAATATGCGTTAGAGAAAGCGCCTTTTCCTGAAGTTTTTTTAACAGGACTCATTTACGGAAAGTCTTACTGGAGAACCAGCAAAGAAGGGGCGATTAGCTACGTCACTGAAGAAGAGCGTAAAGAGTACGACTTTGGAAAACCCTTGCCAAAAGATGTGAAGAGCAAATGGGAGAAGATGTCGAAGTCGAAAGGCAACGTGATCGATCCGATTGAAGTCATTGGTCAATATGGTGCGGATGCCATGCGCATGGCGCTGTGTGCCAGCGCGACCCATGCGCGTGAGATCGATTTGGATCGCCGCCGCTTCGAAGATTTTAAAAACTTTGCAAACAAAGTATGGAATGGCGCGCGTTTTGTCTTCATGAATTTGGAAGGGGACGATCCGTTAACTGCTGAAGAATTTGCGCAGGGGTTGGATGAGTCTTTATTGAATTTGGAAGATCGCTGGATTTTATCTATGGTGAATAAGACTGTGAAAGAAGTGAATGAAAAATTGAGCACTTACTTCTTCGATCAGGCGGCAATGCAAGCGTACGACTTCTTCTGGAAAGAATTTTGTTCGTATTATGTAGAGATCTCTAAACCGATACTTTTTGGTAAGGCAGGCACACCAGCAGAGCGTAAAAATAAGCAGAAGTTGTTGGCGATACTATTATGTCAATCTGTGCGTTTGATTCATCCAATGGCACCATTTATTACCGAAGAACTCTTCCAGTTGTTGAAGCAGCGGCTAGGAGGCGGAAGCCTTAGCTCACATACGGATCCTTATACTGCCGAAGCAATGAAGGCGTTGCAAGTGGTCGCCTGTATCCAAGCGCCCTATCCTGTCGTCGTGCGTGAAAGCGATCTTAATATTGAAATCAATGCCACCTTTGCGTTGGTGGATCGTATCATTTACACCATCCGCAACGTGCGTGGGGAGATGAAGATTCCTCCTGGTGCAGCCACGGATGTCCATATTGTGGGAAATGCGAATGATCCTAATATTGAGATCGTCAAACGCAATAAAAACATCATTTCTGCACTTGTGCGTAGCAATTCTATCGAAGTGCATGCGACCGAGCCTTCGATTGGCTTTACGGCAAATGGAGTTGTCGAGACACTGAAAGTCATGATTCCCCTGCCGACGGAAATGATCAACCAAGAAATTTTGCGCTTAACAAAAGAGCAAAATAAACTTGAGTACAATGTAGAAAAAATGAACGCACAGCTAGCTAGTGAAGAGTTTGTGTCGAAGGCTCCTGCAGCACTGATTGCACAGCATCGCGCCACCCTTGCACAGGCAAAAAAAGAGCTGGAAGAAGTCGTTCAAAAGTTAAAATCTTTACAACAATAAATATTTTATCGAAAAAATTTCTTTACCATTTTGAACGATTGGAATATGTTGTCATGAGATATACACAAGTGAAATCAAGAATCCGTTTTTAAGCGATGTGAAAGCTCCCGCGATTGACCGATCAAAAGTCGTTTAATATTAATAATATGAACCGACTTTTGATCGGTGAATCCCGGGGCTTTGACATGCTCAAAAAGCCAATTTTTGAATTCAATTGTGTATAATGAGGACTCATGACAACCGTCGCACCACTCAAGCCTGAAAAATTACGTTGGAAGCCTTATTCCAAAGGCGATTTCTATTCGGACGTAAAGAAGAAAGTTGATTTATATTTTAAAGAAAATCACCTTTCTCCTCATGCTGACAAAGCTATTTGGATAAAAGGAATTGTTTTAACCTCGATTTATCTTTCTTGCTATGCCGGCATTCTTTCCAATCATTTTCAGTTGATGGGGCTCATGCTCTTGTATGGAACATTGGGCTTAACGAAGGGATTGATTGGATTCAACTTAATCCACGATGCCTTGCACGGAGCCCTAACTTCTTCCCCTTTTTGGAACCGCTTTATTGGCTATTGGTTCGACCTTAACGGCACTAGTTCGCACATATGGAAAGTGACCCATAACGTGTTGCACCATACCTTTACAAATATTCCCGGACACGACCACGACATTGATAAAGCGATTATCTTGCGCCTTAATCCTTCGGATAAACCGTATTGGTTTCATCGTTTTCAACAATGGTATGCGCCGGTTCTTTATGGACTCATCGGTTTTAACTGGGTTTTTTATTCGGATCTTGCATGGTTTATTCGACAGCGACGACAAGGCCAAGTAAAAACTAAAGATTTCATTCTTTTTTCCGTTCTTAAAGCTGCCAACATCACACTGTTTTTAATTCTTCCGTTGGTGATGCTAAGCGTGCCATGGTGGCAGGTGTTGATTGCATATTCATGCATGCACATTGTTGCTGGAATTAGCATTTCGATTGTGTTTCAGTTGGCGCATCTTGTGGAAAACGTGCATTTTTTGGAACCCGATAGAGAAGGGAACATGACACATAATTGGGCCGTGCACGAATTGCTGACGACATCTGATTTTGCCCGTGACAACAAAGTGGTGACCACACTCGTCGGTGGCCTGAATTTTCAAGTGGAGCATCACCTCTTCCCCATGGTGAGTCATTGCCACTATCCTGCGCTGTCAAAGATTGTGGAAGCCACAGCAAAAGAATACCAGATTCCTTTTAATGAGCAGTCCACTTTTTTTAAAGCCATCAAATCACATTTTGTTATTTTAAAAAAATTAGGTGCAGGCGCGCGCAGTCTTTATACCGAGGAACAGCTGAAATTTTGATTTATACCACGGTATAACGATTGCTCATTCATGTCAAAAGCATCAGAAGGGAGATTCATTCCCAATGCTTTCTTCACTGCACCCATGATAAAAAAAGAACCGCAGACGACAGGAATTTCGCCCTCGGCAAGACTTGTGAGTAAGGCCTCTATTCCGTCGGCGATCACTGAATGCATCGAATAGTGCGAGGAAAATGGCTCGAGCACCTGTGCTAGGACTTCGATCGGCGCACTGCGTGCATTTGTCGACTGAACCAAATGGAGATGCGATGCATGCGCGGCAAGTAGTTGTAAACACTGTGCGAGATCTTTTTCTTTCGATAGTCCACACAACACTCTAAAGCGCTTTCTCGGATATTGATCCTTCAGCGCAGCAAAGAGACGCTGGAGGCCATTCGGATTATGCGCAACATCAAGAATAAGCGGTGCGGAGCATGCCGGCAAAGAAAGGATTTCCATTCGACACGGAGCCACCGCTTTCAATCCTTTTGCAATCGCTTCTGGCGAAAATTTAAGATACTCGAGCGCCGCTCTAACAATCGCATTATTTTCTTCATTAAAAGACAGATACTCCCCTTCCACAATAAGAAAAGGACTCCCCTTTTTTTTTGCGGTATTCTCCATACCCTCACGAGGAACGCAGGGTCCGATCACGACTGGAACCTTATTTTTAATAATACCCGCTTTTTCAAATGCAATTTTTTCAATCGTGTCGCCTAAAATATCGCAATGATCCAATCCAATCGAAGTAATGATCGACAGCAAGGGGGTAATAATATTCGTCGCATCGAAGCGTCCTCCCAATCCCGTTTCAATGACAGCAATATCGACCTTATGTTTCGCAAAATAGGCGAATGCGAGTAGTGTCGTCATCTCAAAAAATGTTGCTTCTGGACACTTTTCAAATAAGGTAGGAAGAAGTGCTTCCACTTCTTCCTCTGAAATCATCTCTCCATCAATCAGAATGCGCTCACGAAAGGTAGAAAGGTGCGGAGAGGTAAACAATCCTGTGCGGTATCCTTGCGCACGACACGCCGCCGCAATTTTTGTTGAGACCGAGCCCTTGCCATTTGTTCCCGCTACATGGATGGTTTGGAATAGCTCTGCAGGACTTCCTATACGCGTATGCATCGCGTGCACATGGGCAAGCCCAAGATGGATCCCTTTGCCCCTGTTCGCATTAAACAATTTTTCTATGAGTTGATGATAACGTTCCATTTATTTTCCAAATTGATTTTACCTTTTATGGAGTGCAGCGGCTTTACGCAAGGTAAAGTTGGAAGCCTACAAAGAGAACTGATGGTCCATAAGGAAGTGAAATGTCTCTTCTCCAACCCAAGAGGACCCTAGCGCATTTTGCGTTTTGTTGGATCCGTGAAAGTCAGAGCCACCGGTAATGATCCAATTTCTATGCTGCGCGATCTTCACCCAACGCTCGTGCTGACTTGCATGAAAGCGGGCGTAGTAGCCTTCAATTCCATCAAATTTCATTTTTAATAATTCGAGAAGTACTGCCTGATTTTTCATCAGATGTGGATGTGCGATGACTGCGAATCCACCTGAAGCATGAATAATTTCTATGGTCTCTTCTACTGAAAATGTTTTTCCCTGCACGTAACACGGCTTTCCATCGCCCAAAAATTTGTGGAATGCCTGTTCAATACTTTCGACATAACCCTTTTTGACCATTGCTAGTGCAATGTGTGGGCGGCCCGGACGATTCGACCCCAAGATGTCTTCCTTTTCAAGAGGCATGCCCAACTCTGCAAGTTTTTCTAGCACAAGCGCATTGCGGCGTTCGCGGCGTTCAATGTGCGCATGACAAAGCTCTAGAAGCGGAGGACGCGTCAACGAAAATGCA
Organism: uncultured bacterium; assembly: GCA_964367715.1. Taxonomy (GTDB): domain Bacteria; phylum Chlamydiota; class Chlamydiia; order Chlamydiales; family Criblamydiaceae; genus CAYIYO01. The sequence continues at coordinate 16,316 of CAYIYO010000026.1, read as the reverse complement.
TAGGCAAGGACATGAACACTCGTATTGAGGTGGGAGCAGGAAAACTCGACTCCATGAAGAAGAGAGAGATTCAATTTTTCTGCTTCGGGTCCGGCCAAGGCATATGCATCGATTGTGTCGTGATCGGTGATGGATAATCCTGTGAGCCTTTTTTCTACTGCCAACGCAACAAGGGCTTGTGGAGTGAGCGTGCCGTCGGAACAGGTGGAATGGCAGTGTAAATCGGCACGAAAGTCCATTAGCGCTCCTCTTCTGCATACGGAATAATGCGTACTTCGCTTTCTAGATCGACGCCCGTCTGGCTTTTAATTTCTGTCCGTACGCGCTCGACTAATTCAATAAATTCTTTACATGAAGCACCGCCAGAATTTAAAAGAAAATTTCCATGCAGCGTCGAGACCTGTGCCCCGCCCCACTGCATTCCTTTTAATCCGCATTTTTCAATCAAGGATCCCGCATGGCCGTCGGTTGGGTTACGAAAAATGCATCCTGCCGATTTTTCTCCGTAAGGCTGCGTTTTTTTGCGGTAGTCGATGATTGTCAGCTGCTTTTGTCGGGCTTCGGAACAAGGAGACAATGCAAAAGTTGCACCAATGATGGCTCCTGGGAGTTCTTGAAATGAAGAGTGACGGTAGGAGAAAGTGAGTTCTTCTTTAAAACGCGTCTGGAGTTGTCCGTCAGCATCCATAAAATCGACAGAATGAAGAGCATCTGCTGTCTCTCTTCCATTCGCCCCGGCATTCATGAATACTGCGCCGCCGACAGTAGCGGGAATTCCCGAAGCAAATTCTAATCCGCTCCATCCTTTGCGGGCGGTCTGGGCCCCTAGCAAGGAAAAGCTGTATCCGGCGCCCACATGAAAAAGGCCGTCATCGGAAGACTCGACGAAATCGATTTTATTGTAGATGACGATGCCATTGAATCCTCGGTCGTCGAATAAGCAGTTGGAGCCCTTTCCTAAGATGAAAAAGGGCAAGGAGTGGTGAGTGGCGAAGAGAAGGGCAAGGCGCATCTCTTCGACTGTTTTGACTTCGACAAAATAACGAGCAGGGCCTCCGATGCCTAGTGTACAATAGGCGCTAAGAGGGACATTCTCGCTAGGTTCGAAGTCATTCTTCATCAAGACTTTCCTTTATTTCTTTTTCGAGTGGAAGGTCTTTGATGGCTTCTGCAGCAATTTTTTCGTGATCAACCATATCCACATAAGCTTTAGACACTTCCGACTCGTCGATTGTCTCCCCTAACTGCAACTTATAAAGCGCGTCAAGGATAGCGTTGATGAAGTTAGCCGCTTCGACTGTACTAAATTTGCGTGCGAGACGCATCGCTTCGGCGATGGCGACTTTAGGGGGAATATGGTCGTCGTAGTAGATTTCATACGCACCCAATCTAAGCACATTACGCTCAACAACTTGAATACGATTAAAGTCGTAAGAAGTCGATGTATTAGAGATAAGCTTGTCGATGTCATCACGGACAGCAAGCAAACCTTCGACACGTTCGTGGGCCAATTCCATCGTTTTTTTGGTGACGGAAAGCTCTTTCATGAGCAAATGTGTCATCGCGGCTTTGTCGGGTTGCCCAATATCATGACTGTAAAGAAGTTGGAATACGATTTCCCTAAATTTTTGTTGTGGTATCGACACAATATTATCCTTTTGTAGGGGATCTATTCTATCATATTATCCTAGAGAAATAAACGTTTTTCAGCATAGTAAAAATTCCTTTTAATCTTTAAAGTAAAATTATACTGAATTTGGGAGGATTTTATGTTATTTGACCTTGGAATGATGGAAGAGTTTTACCGCCTTCTGCCGGAGCGCATAGCCGCCCTTCGCCGCGTCATCAAACGCCCTCTAACTCTAAGTGAAAAAATTCTTTATACTCATATCGCCGCAGAAATGAAAGAAGAAGCCACCCGCGGCGGCAGCTACCTCGAGTTTAATCCCGACCGCGTCGCCATGCAAGACGCCACCGCACAAATGGCACTTCTCCAATTTGCTTCTGCCGGATGCCCCACAACCGCCGTCCCGACTACGGTTCATTGCGACCACTTGATCCAAGCCGAGTACGGAGCGAAACCCGACCTTACCCGTGCGGAACAAGAAAGCCACGAAGTGTTCAGCTTCCTACAAACCATTTCCAGCAAACACGGCATCGGCTTCTGGCGTCCTGGAGCAGGAATCATCCATCAGGTCGTCCTTGAAAATTACGCGTTTCCAGGCGGAATGATGATCGGAACCGACTCCCATACTCCAAATGCCGGTGGATTGGGAATGCTTGCCATTGGCGTGGGCGGCGCCGACGCGGTCGACGTGATGGCAGGGATGCCATGGGAGCTTAAATTTCCAAAATTCATCGGGGTGAAACTAAAAGGAAAACTCAATGGCTGGGCCTCCGCCAAAGACATCATCCTTGTCGTTGCTGGACTCTTAACGGTTAAAGGGGGGACAGGATATATCCTCGAATACATTGGAGAAGGGGCCGAGTCGATCTCTTGCACTGGAAAAGGAACGATTTGCAACATGGGAGCAGAGATTGGTGCGACAACATCCGTATTTCCCTATGATCCGCGTATGTCAGATTACCTAAAAGCAACAGGACGCGAAGCCGTTGCAAAGCTCGCCGATGCAGCAAAAGAACACCTTGTTCCCGATCCAGAAGTACTGGCACATCCAGAGCAATACTACGATAAAATCATCGAAATCGATTTATCAACCTTAGAACCCTATGTCAACGGTCCGTACTCCCCCGACCGGGCATGGAAAATTTCTGAATTGGCTGCTGCTGTGCGCGAACACGGATTCCCTGATAAAATCTCTGTGTCTCTCATCGGATCCTGCACAAACTCGAGCTACGAAGACATTGAACGCGCTGCAAGCATTGCAAATCAAGCCGTAAAACATGGTCTGAAAGCGCAGTCTCCGTTAACGATCACTCCTGGATCCGAACAAGTCCGCGCAACCATCCAACGCGATGGACAGCTCGATGTCCTAGAAAAAATTGGAGGACTCGTTCTCGCCAATGCGTGTGGTCCATGCATTGGACAATGGAAACGCCACGATGTCGCCTTCGGAGAAAAAAACTCCATCCTGACTTCCTACAACCGTAACTTCTCCGGACGTAACGATGCAAATCCAGGCACACATTCGTTTGTTGCCAGCCCTGAAATCGTCGTCGCTATGTCATTAGCAGGAAGAATGTCGTTTAATCCGCTAACGGACACAATTCTGAATGAAAAGGGAGAAGCGATTAAGTTAGATCCGCCGAAAGGAGACGAACTCCCGAAACAAGGGTTTGATCAAGGAAAAATCGGATACATCCCTCCGATTGAAGATGGCAGGCAAGTCAATGTGCAAATTGACGAAAAAAGTAGCCGGCTTCAACTTCTTCAACCTTTCTCAAAATGGGAAGGACAAAACCTTGTTGGACTGCGCGTCCTCGCCAAAGCGGCTGGAAAATGCACAACGGACCACATCTCTCCCGCAGGAAAATGGCTGCGATTTCGCGGACATCTCGATAACATCTCTGACAATTTGTTGATCGGCGCTGTGAATGCATTTAGAGAAGAGATTGGAAGAGGGTTAAACGTCCTGACGCACGAAGTTGATTCCTTTTCCAACAACGCACGCCGCTACAAAGAGCAAAAGATTGGATGGGTCATTGTTGGCGATGAGAACTATGGGGAAGGTTCCTCGCGCGAACATGCGGCAATGGAACCGCGTCACCTGGGCGGTAAAGCTGTGATTGTAAAAAGCTTTGCCCGTATCCACGAAGCCAACCTCAAAAAGCAAGGTGTCCTTGCTCTCACGTTTGCCGATCCACGCGACTACGAAAAAATTAAAGAGGAAGATGTTTTAGACATTATCGGATTGAACACCTTCGCTCCTGGAACTCCCCTAACGCTCGTCCTTCACCATGCCAACGGAAGCACAGAAAAGATCACTCTGAACCACACCTATAATCAAAATCAAATCGAATGGTTTAAAGCCGGCAGCGCATTAAATACTATCGCTGCCAAATACAAAGACAAACTACCCCAATAACATATTGAATCATCAAGTTAGTTTTTTATTTATTAAACAGAAATTGGTTTTCTTGAGGTGAAGGGGTTCAAACGATTTCCAATGTAGGAGCAGCAAAGCGTCATTTCTACGCCTTCTTCCTGCTTCACATTTTTGTGGAGAAGATAGATGCGTCGTAGACGCCCTTCCACATCAAAATAAAGGATAAATTCGATCCATCCTTCTGGAAAATAATAAGAGATAATTGTTTTTTCTTTGAATGATTCTTTGCATGTGGCGCGCTTAAAAGCGCCTTCTGCATCACTTCGTGGCATGTATTTTGCCAACTGGTGAGGACTACAACGTGGAGAGGACTCCAACATATTCACAAGTTGTGTAAAAGAAAGGAAATTAGAAACAGAGAACCCGAATGTTTCGGCAACATCTTCAGGTAAAGCAACAGGATGACGAAATCTTGCAAGAAAACGAGAAAGCCGCTCTACAGTACTCATAGAAGCCTTGGGTCAAAGTTTAGTGTGTGCCTTTACGGCGTCAAATCCATTCATCCGATGAATAATGAATAAGTCATAAGTTCTGGGTCACAGCGTCGGCGCTAATAGACGCAGCACTATCGAGTATATCTCTAAACAATTTATTTCTTAAAGGAAAAATCTAAGTGGACCCTTTTCTCTAGGAAAAAAAGGCAATATCTCTTGAAAAGAGGATTGAAATTTGATAGAGTCCCTTCACTTAGAGACTTGAGGTTTTTAGGCTTTCGCAACGATAGGATTCTAAACATGTTAGTAATTTTTTTAGATATTGAAACAACAGGGTTAGATCCGGTACGCAACCATGTCATTGACATTGGATTCAAAATTGTTGACCACACAACAGGCGAGTTGAAAACTACTTACCAATCGATCATTTGCCCCACGAAAGAACAGTGGGCGACGCACGACCCACAAAGCCTTGTCATCAATGGATATTCATGGGAGTCCGTCTCTGTCGGAATCACTGCAGCGGAAGCGGCAGCGGAAATCACCGCATTATTTCAATCGCATGGCATCGTTCGCGGAAAAGCCGTTTTCATTTGTCAGAATCCAGCATTTGATCGCGTCTTTTTCTCTCAGCTTATTGGGATTCAACAACAAGAGCAGATGCAATGGCCTTACCATTGGCTGGATTTGGCTTCGATGTATTGGGCACTCACAGTCAAGAGAACAATCGAAGACCATCAATTATTCCCTGAAAAAATCATTCTTTCGAAAAATGAAATTGCAAAACATTACGGCTTAGCAACAGAGCCGCATCCGCATCGCGCCATTAACGGAGTCAATCATCTGATTACTTGCTACGAAGCGGTTCTTGGCTGCACGCTTTCTGCAGCAGGATAAGACTCGGAGATTTTTTTCGATTACTCCATCGATGGTGACAGCAGCTCCATTCCGTCGGAAGTAGTGTCGTCATCAATTCAAGGATCGCCGCCTCTTCTGCAGCTCCTTCAGGATGTCCAGGATAGCAGGTGATACTGAGGGCGCCGCCTGACGTAATCAACGGCAAGGCATTTTCGATACTTGCAAGAGATGCCGTTGTTGTTGTCGTTTTCGACTTGTCTCCCCCAGGAAGATATCCCAAATTGTAGACGACCAATTTTACTGTGCCCTTTTCTATTGTCGAAGGAAATGTTGAGTGGCATCCGTGTTGTATTTCAATGCGTTCCAAAACTTTTGGAGAGAGTTCTTCTTGAAGACGCCTCTTAGATTGCGCGAGTGCTTCCTCTTGAAGGTCGATAAGAAGAAGCTTTCCTTCATCTTCTGTAAGCGCAAGCTGGGCAAGGATTAACGCGTCGTGCCCATTCCCACAGGTGGCATCAATCACTAACTCCCCTTTTAAACCAAGGGTTGACCAATAATGATGGGCCATGTCAAGGTGGGATTGAAATAAAGCGAATTTTGATCTCATATATTTGTACACAAAAAGTTTGTTTACTTATTATTATACCTTTAATCCTCAGAAAAATCCAATCAATTGAGAAAAAACATGACTCCAACTGTGCTGATAGATACCCCCTCCTTAACCAACTTTGATAAAGGATTACACGCTATCGACGCACATTTATCAAAAGATAAAACAAACGACGCTGCTGGGGGAGCGGAGCGCTCAATTAACCTATTAACCAACTTAATCGACATCAATAGAGGGATGGTACAACGTGTCGCCGAATTAAAAGAAAGTAAGCACCGTTGGAACATTGCCAGAAAAACAACAGGCGTACTAACAGGGATCGCAGTTTTAGGAGAATTGGGAGCAGTTTGTGTCGACACTCTCATTATAGAGGATGAAAGAAATGCAGTTTATTGGGTAAAAGCCTCTATCGTCATTTCATTTGCTGTGATGGGAATATTTTTTGCGATTACCACTGGGATTTTCCATTGTGTGTTTGAAAATCGTTATAAAAGACACCGACGCGTAGTAAAAGGGATCTCTCCCGAAGACAAAGCAGCACTTGAAAAACTCCAGCATGTCATTTCTTCCATTGGTGCTTTAGAAAGTGAAAAAAACACGCCCCGTTCTTCCATCGAGTTAAAAGCGAATTATTGTTTTAATAGACTTAAAGATTTCCGTAATTCTCCACGTCCTTCTAATTACCCTGATCCCGATGTCCTCACTTCTGTGGCGATTGAAGTATTGCCTGATGAACATCCAATTAAACAAATTTTTAACTCTATTGTTAATCCTTTACAAGTTACTGACGAAGATGAAGAAATTCACCTTTACTCTAACTCAGCACCGACAGTAACAACAACCACGACCACTTCTTCAACCAACGATAGTCCTCCCGCACGTCCCTTTACCAACACCGGCCAAACTTCCATTTTGAACTTATTAACAAATGGAAGTAGTGGGAGAATTCAGCGCTCGCGTACAACACGAGTTGCAAAGGAACGCTGGAAAAATCTTGAACGAAGATTAGACGTGTACTTAAATGAATTAACTCACGATGGGCAAACATTCCGTAATCCCCTCCGAGAAGAAAATTATTTAAATCTCGAATAAGAATAATCCCGCACTCCATTAAATTTTCAGCCACCTACCTATATACACAAGTGAATTCAAAAATTGGCTTTTTGAGCATGTCAAAGCCCCGGGATTGACCGATCGAAAGTCGGTTCATATTATTAATATTAAACGACTTTTGATCGGTGAATCGCGGGAGCTTTCACATCGTTCAAAAACCGTTTCTTGATTTCACTTGTGTATACACAAGTTGCGTATAACATTAAATTAATAATAGGTGCGGAGGTGTTGGAGGAGGGTGAGGGCGGCGATGGCTGCTGTTTCTGTGCGCAGAATATTTTTATGGAGGGCGATGCCTTGGATGCCCATTTTTTTCATTGCCTCTTCTTCTTTCGGAGAGAAACCACTTTCCGGACCTACAAAGAAGATCAATTCCTTCTTATGTTCAACTGCTGGCCAACACTTTATTAATGAGGGAGCGTAGGAAGAAAGATCGCCAAACAGGGCTGCTACTTTTTCTGTTTCAAAAATGCAAGACGAAAGAGAGGGCTTTACCGAAATTTCTGGTAGATAGAGACGTCCGCATTGCTTCATTGCAGCGATAGAAAGGGAGCGTAGACGCTCGAGTTGATGATCGGAAAGCTTTTGGCGTTCGCTACGTTCCGTTGGAAAGAGCCATAGAGCGGTCATTCCTAGTTCTGTGCCCTTTTCGATGACCAGGTCCAGACGGTTCATACGTGGAACAGCCTGTGCCAGTATAAGAGAATAGATCGAAGGCTCTTCGTATAAAACGGACTCAATTTGAAAGTCTGCTGTGCGGCGAGAAAGAATTTTTAACGTTCCTTTTGCGAGGAATCCTTTTCCGTTGACCAATTCGACCGTGTCTCCCACTTTTGCGCGCATGACATGGACGAGATGATGGTGTTCGTGGTCTTCAAGAGTAATGGTTGCCCCTTTTGCAAGTGGGGCATCGATGAAATAGCGATCGGAGGGCATTATTTTACTTTAATCTGATTGTCTTCAACGACAGTTTCTAGGCTTAGTTTTTGGTTTGATGTCACAAATAGTGTAATGCGTTCTAGGTATTTTCTAAAACGTTTGCGTAGCATTCCTTCCCACTGTTTGGAGCCGTATCCGACGCCGACTTCCTTGGATTTATTCGCAATCATGTAGGCAACGAAAGTGTCTTCTAGTTCGAGAGGATCAATCACTTCGGCACTCCATTCCAACACTTCTCGTTTTGATTTTGGGGCGGCGATGATACAAATTTCGATGTTATCGCGGACAACCTCAAGAAAGAGTCTACTGACATCTCTAAGGAAGAGAGGTGAGGTGTAGATGTTAATGCCGTTGCGTTTTTCGACTTTTCCACCCAGTGCTAATTTAAAAGTTTCTGGATTCATCTTTTCACTGTATTCCAGCGGATAAAAAACGCGAATGGGGAGAACGCGGTCGATCGGAAGGATTTGTCGCAACAAAAAGTAAATTTTTAAGTTATCAACTTCCGGATCGTTAATTTCTTCGTAGGCATTATTACGGAAGTCGATTGGAATTTTTTTCCAGTTGTTGGGGACGGGAAATCCAATCACATCGTCGTGCGGATTATTTTTGATTTTGCGAAGATTGTCGATGTCTTCTTTTGTAATTTTGTTGAGATCGAAGGTAATTTCGATACCGTCAAGGATCAGCTGTTGCACTTCTTCGGCTGGACCGCTTACCGTTTGCATAAATTTCATTGGCCAGATATCGAGGAATTCGTAGCCTTTTGGTGCTTCTCCGATGGGCGCTTTTAATGTGACAGGAACTTTCGCTGTGACCACACGCGTCATTTTAAGTACGAATTCGTTGTGGGAGACATTCGTAATGTGGTGGGCGAGATCGAGAGATGGATTTAGACTGACCAAATTCTTTTTGGTGATGCGAACAATCCATTCATCGTGATCGATCATCGAGGCATCGATTTCGACTTCTAAGTCTCCTGGTTCAAGGTCGGCAATAACATTTCTGGATCCGCTGACTGTTAGCGTCACCCTTTTTTTAAGGATTCCGTTTGGAAGGAGACCGATCACTGTTTTTTCTGGGGAGAGGTTAATGATGCGGATGGGGACGTTAGGAATTGTTTTTGTTTCGATAATCGAATGGTTAACAAAGACCCATACAATGACCGCTGTAACGAGTGCGATCGCTTTCCGTTGCCAATTTTGTAATATCCAGCTTGAAATCAACGTCTCAACTCCTTAATCCAGCCTAACATATCGATCCCTGACTCTATCGTTGTTTTTGGAGGTGTAAAGATACTGCGAATGATCCCTTTGAAGCGATCGATTTTTACGCCGCGCGTCATGATGCCATCGCGTGCGATCGATACTTTTCCTGTTTCTTCGGAGACGACGATGATAAGAGCATCGGTCAACTGACTGATGCCGAGACCTGCTCTGTGGCGTGTTCCCATCGATTTTGAGAGCTGACTGCTATCGTCTGCCAGAGGAAGGATTGTTGCTGCCGCAAGGATTTCTGTTCCTCTTACAATGACCGCGCCATCATGTAGAGGAGTCAAAGGAACAAAAACTGTTTCTAAGAGTTCAGGAGAAAATTTTGCTTGTAGGAGCACCGCTTTGTTTGCATATTCGTCGAGAGAGTCTTGATTTTCTAGGATGACAAGAGCGCCATGACGTTTTTCTGCAAGACGGTATACCGCGTTTGAGATGCCGTCAAGAAAGTGATCGAATTCCGTGACTTCCTGATATTTTTTTCCTTTGACGCTCAGTTTTGAGAGTGCGATACGTAGCTCTGGCTGGAAGATAATCAGGAGAGCGATGACGGCAACATTGACGAAGTAGAGCATCAGCTTATGGATGACAGGCAGATGAAACCAGTTGGAGACGGCATAGAGAACGAGGAAAGCGATGAGACCGATGATCACATCCATCGCGCGTGTGTTCCAAAAAAAAGAGAGGAGGTAGTAGATCATGACTGCCATTGTGGCGATCTCAATAGCCGGTACCATTAGATGGAAGGCTTCTATCACAACTCATTCCCCTTTATCGATAAAGTGTTGGATTCCTCACTGCTTGGATCACTTTTAACGCTTCCGCGTGGGCAGCCACCTCGTGAACGCGGATGTATTCAACTCCTGCTAATAGTGCAGACATATGAACAACAACCGATGCGTTATCTAGTTCTAAGGGCGTTTTATTCAAGATTTTTGTCAAGAATGATTTCCGCGATGCCCCCAAAAGAAGGCGATCTCCCCTATCCGCAAATTTGTGCAGATTTTGTATGATTTCAAGATTATCGGCAACGGTTTTTCCCATTCCTATTCCAGGATCAAATATTTGATTCTTTTTTTTAATTCCTGCTTTTGTTAGCGCTTCTTTTTTTTCTTCCACCCATTGAAGGAGAAAGGGAACAATTCCATCCGGATAAAAAGGGGCTTGCTGCATCGTCGCGGGGGTTCCTTGCATATGCATGCAGACAACTTCGACATCGTAATCGACAACGACTTTTACCATTTCTGGATCGCGCAACCCAAAGACATCATTGACCATTATAGCACCTGCAGCTAATGCAGCTGCCGCGACGCGGGGCTTTTTGGTGTCAATCGATGTGGAAATTGCGCGCTGCGTCAGTTCTTTGATCACAGGGATCACGCGTCGCAGCTCTTCCTCTTCGTCGACTGGGGGCGCAAATGGCCGTGTTGACTCTCCTCCGACGTCGATGAGTGCTGCCCCTTCTTCGTACATGCGAACTGCATGTGCGATGGCTGTTTCAAAAGAAGAGTGCCGTCCGCCGTCCGAGAACGAGTCCGGGGTGACGTTAAGGATCCCCATTATTTTTTGTTTATGCATTTAAGAGTTCCTAAAATCGTTGAGTAATGCAGTTCTCTGCGGCTCTGCGCCTCTCTGTTATTTTTTTACATCTTTTGTAGATCGTTATATAATCGAGCAATTATACCTCCCCCTGTGGAAAGCGTACAACTATAATATTTTTCATAAATACATATTCATGTAGAGTAGAATCTTTAAAAAAGGTCAAGCCTCATGGATGTCGAAATACTCGCCCGTTTTCAATTTGCTTTTACCATCATGTTCCATTACATCTATCCTCCACTCAGCATAGGACTCGGTCTATTCCTTGTCTTTGTCGAGGGTGCGTACATGAAAACAAAAAATCCGTTTTACAAAGACATTGCAAAATTTTGGACCAAAATTTTTGCCCTCACCTTTGCTGTTGGTGTGGCAACGGGGATTGTGATGGAGTTCGAGTTCGGAACCAATTGGTCCACCTATTCCCGTTATGTTGGGGATGTTTTTGGTAGTGCATTGGCAGCGGAAGGAATTTTCGCATTCTTTTTGGAGTCGGGATTTCTTGCGATCCTTCTTTTTGGATGGAACCGTGTCGGTCCTAAAATGCACTTTTTTGCGACGTTAATGGTATGTTTGGGTGCACATTTTAGTGCGGTTTGGATTGTCATTGCGAATTCGTGGATGCAGACTCCGACGGGATTTCATGTCGTCGGAACGGGAGTGATGGCGCGGGCAGAAATTGTGGATTTTTGGGCGATGGTGTTTAATCCCTCGTCGATGATGCGTTTATCGCATACCATTGTTGGCTGCTGGCTTGCTGGTGCTTTTTTGGTGATCAGCATTTCTGCGTACTATTTATTAAAAAATAGATTTACCGATTTTGCCCGTACGTCACTGAAAGTGGGGCTGGGGATTGCCATTGTGAGTTGTGGACTACAACTTTATCTTGGAGATCGTAGTGCGAAAATTGTCGCGGAGTATCAGCCTTCGAAGTTGGCCGCATTGGAAGGACTTTTCGAGACACAGAAGGGGGCGCCTCTGACCCTTTTTGGAATTGTCGACACCAAAGAGAAAAAGATTCATTACCAAGTGGCGATTCCTGGACTGTTGAGTTATGCGTCGTTTGGGGATGTCAATGCGACAGTCAAAGGGTTGGATCAGTTTCCAGAAAAAGATTGGCCCAAGACAGCCGTGATTTTTCAGGTATATCGACTCATGATTGTGATGTGGGTGGGGATGGTGGCTGCGTGCCTTTTGGCAATTATTGGGTGGTGGCGCGGAAACTTGATGGAAAAGAAATGGGTGTTACGCTTTTTAGTCGCTTCCGTGCTTTTTCCGCAGATTGCGAATCAGGCAGGATGGGTATCGGCGGAGATGGGACGCTACCCGTGGATTGTACAGGATTTATTGCGCATCTCTGATGGATTGTCAAAATCTGTGACGGCGAATCAGGTGTTGTGGTCGATCATTATGTTTACCATTGTCTATATTTTTCTTTTTGTTATGTTTGTCTATTTGCTGAACGAAAAGATAAAACACGGACCTGTCGACGACGGCGAGGAGGGAACTCCTTATCACCACCTTAAAGACTATACAGAAGAGATCACATCATGACCGAACACATTACCCTTTCTTTCATTTGGTATATCGTTTTTGTGATCCTCTTGATGGGCTATGCGATTTTGGATGGATTTGACCTTGGTGTGGGAATGCTGCATCTATTTTCAAAAAAAGATGTCGAAAGGCGCCTGATGTTGAATTCGATCGGACCCGTTTGGGATGGAAATGAAGTGTGGCTAGTGACTGCTGGAGGAGCACTTTTTGCAGGATTTCCCGATGCCTATGCCTCGTTGTGTTCTTCTTTTTATCCATTCATCATGCTTTTGCTTTCTGGAATCATTTTTCGCGCCGTTGCGATTGAGTTTAGAAGTAAGCGACCCATGGCGTGGTGGCGGTGGATGTGGGATGTGCTGTTTGCTTTTGCTAGCTTTGTGATTGCGTTTGGGTTGGGTCTAGTATTGGGAAATTTGATTACTGGAATTCCTTTAGACGAAAACTTTGAATTTGCGGGAGACTTCTGGACCTTTATCAATGTGTATACAATTTTGGTCGGCATGTTGACTGTTTCGTTATTTTTGATGCATGGATCGATCTTTTTGATGATGAAGACAGAGGGAGAGTTTCACGATAAGATGCGCCGCTGGGTGAATCCGTGTTCGATCTTTTTTATCATGTGTTATGCGATGACGACTGTTTCGACACTGGTCTTTTATCCGCATATGACAGAAGCGATGAAAGAACGAGAATTTATTTTTGTTGTCGCCCTCATCAACATGTTCGCTGTGGCGAACATTCCACGAGAGATCAATCTGGGCCGTGATGCGAGGGCGTTTGCCTGCTCGTGCGTTAACATTATTTGTTTGATGACATTGTATGGGATCGGAACCTTTCCCAACTTATTGCGCGCTGTGAATGATCCGTACGGACACAGCTTAACCATTTTTAATGCCGCATCGTCGGTGAAAACGTTGCAAATTTTACTGACAATCGCAGGAATTGGAGTGCCATTAGTAATCGCTTATACCGTCGTTGTCTATTGGATTTTCCACGGCAAGGTTAAACTGGATTCAACAAGCTACTAACCTTTATTTCTCTCAAAAGCAAGTAGCTTAAGGAAAGAGCGCGTCTCTTCGATCACCACATTCGACAAGGCAAATAGTCCGATCAAATTGGGAATCGCCATCAATCCGTTGGTGATATCTGAAATTTTCCAGACAACCTCCAACTCTAGGATCGCTCCTGGAATGATGATCAATGTGAAGATGCCGCGGTACCAAGGAACTGACCGTTCTCCAAACAGATATTCGCAGCATTTTTCGCCGTAGTAGGCCCATCCGATTAGTGTTGTAAATGCAAAAAGGAGAAGACCAAACGTCACAACGTATCCACCCCAAGGGAATACCGTTTGAAATGCAGCGAGAGTCAACGATGCGCCTGTCAAAAGTCTTCCATCCGTTGTCGTTGTCCCCAACACTCCCGTCACCCCGAGAACAAGTCCTGTAAAAGAACACATCACAATCGTCGCTAAGAAGCATCCGGTCATCGAAACAAGCGCTTGTCGTCCGGGAATATCTGTCTGTGCCGCCGCAGCAGCGATGGAAGCTGTACCAAGTCCGGATTCACTTGTCATCAATCCACGACTAATCCCCATCTGGACCGCAAGAATAATCGTCGAACCGGCAAAGCCTCCAACAGCCGCCTGTCCGGTAAATGCTGTTGTGAAGATCGTCATGACGACTTCTGGAATGCGCTCATAAAGCGTGACGAGGATGATACATGCACCCCCAATGTAGAATAACGCCATCATAGGAACTAGGAAAGAAGCGACACGGCCAATGCTTTTAATTCCACCGATGATGGTCATCCCTGTCAACGCGGCAACGACAACACCTGTCCACAAAGGATTGATTCCAAAAGTGGTTCCCATGACATCGGCAACGGAATTTGCTTGGAGCATGTTCCCGCCTCCAAAAGCGGCAATCGCCCCAAAGACAGCGAATGCAATTGATAACCAGCGCCAGCCCAATCCGTATTCAATGAAATACATGGGACCCCCACACATCTCTCCACGGCGATCCGTCGTGCGGTATTTTACGGCAAGCACTGCTTCTGCATAGCGCGTTGCCATACCAATCAGGGCGGTGACCCACATCCAAAAGAGAGCACCCATTCCACCAATGACGATCGCTGTGGATACGCCTGCGATGTTACCGATTCCAATCGTCGCCGCGAGAGCGGTCATCAACGATTGAAAATGCGTGATGTCCCCTTTTTCTCCGGAGTGCTGGTCTTTGCCGATCACAAGCTTGAGGGCATAGCCTAAGTAGCGGAATTGGATTCCACGCAGCGCAATTGTTAGGTAGATTCCTATGCCGATGATTAGAATAAGAAGAGGAGGGCTCCAGATCAACCCATAGATCGTATCTAGAAAGTGTAAAATTGAATCTCGACTGAAGCCCGACATGAAAATTTCCATTATTTTAAATTATTTATTTACAAAGCAGCACTTTTTCGCTCAACTTCAATAAAGCGGTTTGTTTCGAAAACGATATCTTTAGAAAGCAAAATAAGCGCGATTAAGTTAGGGATGACCATCAGTGCATTAGCGATATCTGCGACGAGCCATACCGTCTCCATCTTAAGAGCGGCTCCTGGGATGATGGCGAGAATGTAGAGGATGCGATAAGGAAAAATGAACCGTTCCCCTAATATATATTCGCAGCATTTTTCTCCGTAATAGGCCCATGCAATAATTGTGGTGAAGGCAAAAAGCACTTGTCCAATTGTGACAACATAGGCGCCTCCAGAAAGAGAGATTTCAAAGGCATTAATTGCGAGTGCGGCGCCATTGAGGAGGGTTCCATCTGGAAGCGTCGTTCCCAAAAGTCCGGACACAACAATAACCAATCCTGTCACCGTGCAAACAATTCCTGTCGAAAGAAGAGCGCCTGTCATATTGACTAACGCTTGGCGCGCAGGCAAATCCGTTTTCGCAGCCGCTGCCGCAATCGAAGAGATTCCCAACCCAGCTTCGTTAGAGAAGATGCTGCGGGCGACTCCGATTTGGATCGCCATCATCATCGTCGCTCCCATGAATCCGCCGGCAGCCGCTTGTCCGGAAAATGCGGTGACAAAGATGAGTTGAAAAGCGGCAGGAATTTTATCTGCGTGAAGAGCGAGGATGATGCAGCCGGCGACAAAATAAAACAGCGCCATAATAGGGACTAATACCCCGGCCACATGACCGATGCTTTTTACGCCGCCGATAATAATCAGACCGGCAAGGAGTGCGACGATTCCGCCTGCGATCCATGGATCTATCACAAAAACGGCATCGAGAGCACCCACGATGGAATTGACTTGAACTAGATTGCCTGTTCCTATGGCAGCAATGGATCCAAACACAGCAAAAACCACTGCCATCCACTTCCAACCGAGGCCTATTTCGATGTATTCCATCGGACCACCGATCATTTCGCCGCGTTTGTCTAGTTGGCGATATTTGACGGCGAGGAGGGATTCCGCATATTTTGTTGCCATTCCTACCAAAGCAGTGATCCACATCCAAAAGAGAGCTCCAGGACCCCCAATGGCGACGGCGGTGGCGACTCCGACAATAGAACCGGTGCCGATAGCTCCAGCAAGAGAGGTCATTAGGGATTCAAAGTGGCTGATGTCGCCTTGTGCGTCTTTTTTGGAGTGGGAGAGGGATTCTTTAATTGCGCTTTTCATGTAGCGGAATTGGACGCCTTTTAAAAGGATGGTGAGGTAGAGGCCGGTGCCTAGGAGAAGGAGAAGGAGAGGAGGACCCCATAGCCATTCTTTGATCGCATTGAGGACCAGGTCAAGGTGTTCCATATCGAAAATAGTGCCTATAATAGTAAGAGGTAATGTCAACTACTCTCGCCTAAAGGCGAAAGCTTGTAGC
>CAYIYO010000025.1:0-25737 GCA_964367715.1 uncultured bacterium | reverse complement strand
TGATAAATAAAAGTTAAATTTCTCTCAAACCAATTCTTGAATCACCTTGGGTATACTTGGAACGGGCAAATTGCATTTGACGGAGAAACGTCGTCTAAAATAGAAAGAAGTCAAAAACTGCCAAATATCATTAAAATCAGTCATTATATTCCTGGAATTTCCATTATTACTGGTTTATTGTACACAGCAACAGCAGTACATGAGTTATGCACTGAAAAAAATACTAATTTACAAAAACTTGATTTGATTTTAGCGGGACTAAGAGGTGTTGTTGCTACTCTACAATTAGGCGCACTCCTTTTTATCGCAGATGTTGTTGTTACTGTTGCTGGTTTAGCGATAAAAGCTGGAGTAGATGCGTATAATCGTAACCACCAAAAGGCCCCAACAACTTAACTTTTACAGCCAAAATCAGTTCCCAGGGTAGGTGCTATGCACCACCCCTCTATAGTTTGGACATTTTTATCGTTACCTACTTTGGACTCCCAAAATTAGCGAAACTAAGGAGAGTGTTAGCGGATGGTGATCACTTCGACGTCGCCGCGTTTAGCGAGGACTGTAATACCAACGTCATGTTCGTGGTTGTGGAGAGTGATGTCGATTTCGGCATCGCCAACTTTTATATGACGTATTGTTAGCGTGTCGATTTCTTTTGGAAGAGTTGGTTCTTTGAAGGTGATGCGCCGCTCTTTTGCTTCGATGGTGATGCCGAGACAGGCTTGAATGAGAAGGAAGACAGACCCTGAGGCCCACGCTTGTGGATCGCATGCAACGGGATACATCGTTGGACCTTCTCCGCTACGACGAGTGAAACCGCAATAGAGTTCGGGTAGACGTCTGAGATCGATGTGGGAAGCGGCTTCGAAGAGGGCGGAGAGAATTTTTACCGCTTCTTTTTTGTATCCGTAGCGTCCCATTCCATATCCAATAAGAGAGTTGTCGTGCGGCCATATTGTGCCGTTGTGGTAGGACATTGGGTTGTAGCGTGGCTGTGAGTTTGCTATTGTACGGATCCCCCATCCAGAGAAGAAGGTCTCTTCCATCAAATTTTTTACCATTGTGGCTGCGTGTTTTTTGCTGGCGATGCCATTGAATAGTGCGTGGCCCGCATTGGAGCTTTTAATTTCACACCGTTTTTTATTACCGTCGAGGGCGATGGCGTAGATTCCGAGTTCTTCACACCAAAACTTTTCTTCGAATTTTTTCTTTAAAAAAACAGCTTCTTGATGCAGTTGACGAGAGAATTCTTTTTTTCCTAATAAGGCAGCCAGTTGACTCGCTTTT
Source organism: uncultured bacterium (assembly GCA_964367715.1). GTDB lineage: Bacteria > Chlamydiota > Chlamydiia > Chlamydiales > Criblamydiaceae > CAYIYO01. Next base: position 24,453 of record CAYIYO010000025.1, on the reverse strand, counting down.
AATTTTGCTTCGTAGACGTAGCCTTGCACTTCACATAGAGCAATCGGCGCTTGTGCGAGAGAGCCGTCGGCGTGGAAGATCGAATCATCGGAGTCTTTCCATCCTTGATTACGTAACCCGCCATCGGCGCGACAGGTGTATTCGACGAATCCGTCTTTATCGATATCTCCGTAGGTGTTGATCCATTCGAGTGCGCGTTCGATGTTTGGCCATATTTCTTCGATCAGAGCTCTGTCGCCTGTGCGATCGTAGTAGTGGCCGGCGAGCATGACAAATAGTGGCGTGGCGTCGACTGTTCCGTAATAGCGCCCAAAAGGAATTTCTTTTAGTGCTGCCATTTCCCCTTTTCTTTCTTCGTGAACGATTTTTCCTGGTTCCGCATCTTGTTCGGGGATGAGTGCGTCGGCTTGGTGTGCGGCGAGATAGCGGAGGACCCCTTCTGCAACTTCGGGAAACATCCATAGCACTTGGAAAGCTGTGATGATTCCGTCGCGTCCGAAGATCGTGCTGTACCAGGGAATTCCGGCATAGGGATAGATGCCATATTTGGTCCGCGTGAGCATCATATGGAGATCGGAGGTTGAGCGGCAGAGCCAGTTGTTAAAGACTAGGTGAGAGCTTTCGATGATGGCATGTTGGTAAGGTGGGACGTAGGATTTTTTTGCAATGGGAAACTCTTGTGAGAGATCATCAAATTGCTTAAATGTGGGTTCAAGTGCGCATCGTGTAAGGACGTAGATGGATTTTTTTTCTAATGGAGCGAGCTTAATTTTCATGCACATTTGGGTTTCCGAAATTTCATCTGGGGCGGGAAAGATGCTAACGTTGGTGTAGCGTTTTAGATTATCTAACCCTTCGTAGCCGAGAGTAATATTATCGTCTCCAAGAACTGAGGGTAGACGTGCTCCTCGTTTTTTTCGCTTTGCTCCACGGACTTCGAAAAGATCGACAAAGTCGCTATCGATATCGATAGAAAGATCGAATTCGATAGGATCGGTGCTGTAGTTTGAGATACGAAGTTGTTCGTAGTAACATCCGAGACGCACGAAGATAGAGCGGCAGACGTGGATGGTACCCGTGCGGATGAAGTTTCCTTTTTTGTCGTGGTAATCTCTATTGGTGAGGTCGATGACAAAGAGATCGTTATCTTCACTCATGTTTGAGCTTAGCAGGAGAGGTTGGCACCCTGCTATTTTCAATAATTTATTTGATAAAAATCGTGTTCCTAAATGATATAAACCATGGTTTTCGAATCCGAAAGGACGAATGTCGCCGTGACGGTCGAATACAGCGAAGGTTTCTTCGTTTTTAAGACTGCGAATTTGCATGTCTGCGAGCGATGTTTTTGCGAAGATGTAGAATTGTTCGGGGTCCATCTGTACCTATATTATAATATATACACAAGTGAATTCAAAAATTGGCTTTTTGAGCATGTCAAAGCCCCGGGATTCACCAATTGAAAGTCGGTTCATATTATTAATATTAAACGACTTTCAATCGGTGAATCGCGGGAGCTTTCACATTGCTCAAAAACCGATTCTTGATTTCACTTGTGTATACCACGGTTCGGATAAATTTTGGCATTTCGACTCAGCCAAATGTCAAAGTTTATCCGAACCGTGGTATAGAGCTGTTTCCAGTGTGTGTTTTTTATTTGCGATTAGTTGTTCGTAGAGGGCGACGTAGTTAAGAGCCATTTGTCGTGCAGAAAAGCGTTGTTCGAAGACTTCTCTGCAGCGGTGACGACTGATGTAATGTACTTTTTTTACTGCGGCGACCGCTTCTTCGATGTCGTTGATGATGTATCCGGTGACTCCGTGTTCCATCACTTCTGGAACTGATCCTTTGTTTCTGGCGATGACAGGAGTGCCGCACGCCATGGCTTCGATCATCACAAGCCCGAATGGTTCCGGCCAGTCGATAGGAAAGAGGAGGGCGTGGGCATTTCCTAGAAAAGAGCGCTTTTCTTTTTCGTCGACTTCGCCGATGAATTCAATTAGAGGATGGTTGAGTAGAGGTTTAATGACCTCGTCAAAATATTCTTGATCGACGCGGTCAACTTTTGCTGCAATTTTTAGAGGGACCCCGACTTTTTTGGCAATTTCGATGGCGCTATCGACTCTTTTTTCTGGGGAGATCCGCCCTAAAAAGGCTAGGTACTGGCCGGGCGTTTCTTTGAAAGGGTAGAGATCTTCTGGTAAGCCGTGAGGAACCGTCGATATCCAGTTAGCCCATTGGAGAGGAGTGCGTTGGGAGTCGGAGATGGAGACAACCGGGATATCGGCAAATTCGCGGTAGAGAGGAACGAGGTCGGGAAGATCGAGACGCCCATGAAGAGTAGTGAGAGAAGGTGTATTAAAACGACGGAGTAAGGGATAGAGCGCGTAGTCGATGTGGGAGTGGATCACGTCAAAGTTTTCTCTTTCTTGCGATAATTTTTCTGACATGAGGACTTGGTAGGCGCCGGCGTCGATGATTGATTTATTCAGACGGAGGGCTTGACCGCACATTGGTTGTAGGGTTGCGGCGGTGACAGAGTCACCACTGGCGAATAGAGTCACGTCGTGGCCTTGACGGACCAATTCTTCTGTTAGATACGAGACTACGCGCTCGGTGCCTCCGTACAGTTTAGGGGGAACGCTTTCGTATAAGGGGGCGAGTTGTGCGATTCTCATTTTTAACCTTTAATGATGGTTTTATTTACCCATACATTAATTAAAATAATTATTCTACAATTATGAAAATTGAAGCGCACTCTATAGAAACAGTCGTTGCATCTAAGGGCGTGGAATTGGTATAAATAGCCAAAAAAAAACGAGATGCTATGGACGATATTTCCTCTACCCCTTCCCCTATTCAGCAAAAAATATCACCGATGATGGTGCAATGGCAGGCGTGCAAAGAAGCGGCCGGGAGTGCCGTGTTATTATTTCGAATGGGCGACTTTTATGAAGCGTTTTATGAGGACGCCGTGATTCTTTCTAGGACCTTGGAAGTCACGTTGACGAAGCGGCAGGAGATTCCAATGGCGGGAATTCCTCAGCATACGTGTGAGCATCATGTGGACCGATTGATTAGCAAGGGATACCGTGTGGCGATTGCAGAGCAGACTGAGGATCCTAAGCTGACCAAGGGCTTGGTCAAGCGTGAGGTTGTGCGTGTTGTCACGCCTGGAACCGTGATGAATTCTTCTTTGCTAAGTGATAAGGCCAATAACTTTTTTGCTGCAATTACACAGGTTGGGGCGCTTTATGGCCTTTCGTTTGTCGATTTAACAACCGGCGAGTTTTATTTGATTGAGTTCGACTCGACACGTGAATTAACGAATGAGTTGCATCGCATACGCCCTTCGGAAATTCTTGTTTCCGAGCGTTTTAAAGAGAAAAATCAAACATTTTTTCAAGAGTTGCATCATGGGTTTACTTTTCTTTTGAATACGCATGACGACTGGCGTTTTGGACATCAGGTCACTTCTGACTTTTTAACTTCACATTTTAGGGTCCATACATTGGATGGATTTGGATTGAAAGGGATGGTTGCGGGAATCAATGCGGGTGGAGCGTTGTTGCAGTACATTCAGGATTTCTTATGCCTTACTGTTCAGCACATTAGTGGCATTCAGACCTATTCTACGTCAAACTACATGCGGTTGGATCCTATTTCGCAGCGCAACCTTGAGTTAACAGAGTCGTTAAAAGATGGGTCGCGTAAGAACACTTTATTGGATGTGATGGATCGTACGATGACCCCTATGGGAGGACGCCTATTACGCCATTGGATAAAGCAGCCTTTACTGAGTGTGGAGACGATTGTTGCACGGCAGGATGCGATTGAAATTTTGATCAAGCACCCGCGCATTTTGGATGAGTTTCGTTCCAGACTTGATGGGGTGCGGGATATAGAGCGTTTGATTACAAAAATTTCTGCAGGCTGTGGGTCTCCGCGGGATCTGGTTTCTTTACGGAATTCGTTTGTGGCGACCGGGCCGTTGAAGGCGTTATTGCAGCCATTGACGACTGGCTCGACGATGTTGCATGGCGAGGTGGGGAAGATCGAACCGTTGCCGGAGATGGTAAAGTTGTTGACAAAGGCTTTAGTGGAGGATCCTCCTTTACGCGTCAGCGATGGGAATGTGTTTAGAGAGGGATATCATCCCGAGTTGGATCAGCTCAGAGAGTTGAGTAGAGATAGTAAAGCGTGGCTCGCGCGTTATCAGGTGAATTTGCGTGAAGAGACAAATATTAAGACATTGAAAGTCGGCTATACCCGCATGTTCGGTTACTATATTGAGGTGAGCAAAGGGCAAGCAGAGCGTATGCCGGAGAGCTTTCAGCGACGCCAGACATTGGTGAATGCGGAGCGCTTTATTAGTCCCGAGTTAAAAGATTATGAGAGCAAAGTGTTGACGGCGGAAGAGCGCAGTTTGGCAATTGAGAACGAACTTTTCCAACAACTGAGAGAGCAAATTTGTCACTATTCTCCCCTCATTTTACAGACAGCGCATGCGTTGGCGTTGTTGGATGCTCTGCAGTCTCTTGCCGATGTGGCCCGCCAGTACGGGTATTGCCGCCCGGTTGTTAATACAGGGAATCTTCTTGATATTCGTGAAGGGCGGCATCCAGTGATTGAAGCTGTTCATGCAAATGAAAAATTTATTCCAAATGATTGTTTATTAGATAGTACTCAAAATCGATTATTATTAATTACCGGGCCGAATATGGCAGGAAAATCCACCTATATTCGACAAATGGCGTTGATTACGATTATGGCACAGATGGGAAGCTTTGTTCCGGCGAAAGCGGCAGCGATTGGGGTGGTCGATAAAGTGTTTACGCGTATTGGGGCAAGTGATGATTTGTCTCGTGGGCAATCGACCTTTATGGTCGAAATGACAGAGACAGCGAATATTCTTAATAATGCGACGGATCGTTCGCTGGTCATTTTGGATGAGATTGGGCGTGGAACGAGTACGTATGATGGAATTTCTATTGCGTGGTCTGTTGCGGAATATCTTTTGAATGTGGAAGGACGCATGGCAAAGACTTTGTTTGCGACACATTATTGGGAATTGACTAAGCTCGAAGAAAAGATTCCTGGGGCGGTCAATTACCATGTGGCTGTGCATGAAAATGAGGAGCAAATTGTGTTTTTGCGGAAGATTGTGCGGGGGGGAACGGATAAAAGTTATGGAATTCATGTGGGAAGATTGGCGGGGCTGCCCCCGGCTGTGATCGACCGTGCAAAGGAAATATTAGCACACTTAGAAGAGAATGCTAATCGTAAGGGCGTATTTGAGCCGGCAAAAGCTAAAGTAATTTCCAAAAAGAAAGTTGTGCGTAACGAATTGCAGCTTAGTTTCTTTGGTTAATAAACTAAACCCTAACTTTTTTTATAAAAATTTATTGACAACTGACGTTTGTATAATGATAGTTAGGGTATAGGTAGGTATATAAATTATTACCTACAAAAACCAAGGAGTTTATATGTCTAAGAATCAAACTAACAATAATAACTGCAGCAATAAAAACCGCCCTAACGAAAAAGAATCAGGCCGTTCTTTAGAGCAAAACGAAAAAGGAATCCACGCGAGCCCAAACCAAGCTGGCCGTGAAGGAGTTCAAAAAGGTAACCAACAGCAACAGCCTCAGCGTGGTAACCAACCACACCAACAGCAACAACAAAAACGTGACGACCGCCGCTAATAGTGAATAATGCATAATTGAAGCGCAACCCATGATTTGGGTTGCGCTTTTTTTTTCTCCCTCCTACACTCCGTATCACTTATGGAAACTTCTGCACATCAAAAAAAACCGTTAGGGACCTATTCTCACAATCCAAGTGTATTGCTGCAGTTTTTATTGCATGAATTTATACAGGCTTTTGGACTCGTGCAAGAGATCAAGCATCTGCTAAAAAAGAAGCGATTGGACGCGACGTCGTTGGAAAAAATTTCAAAAATTTTAGCGAAGATGTTGGGTCCTGTAAGGGAAGAGCATGATTTTTTTACGTGGACCGATAAAAGTGGTGCTGTGCGCGTTTTTGGGCATTATTGTTATGTGTTGTGTGAGTATGAAGAACAGATTTGCCTAGAAAGTCAAGAGCTTCTTCGTGTGGTGACGTTGTCGATGCATGACTATATTTTGTGTCAGGAATTGCTTAGACAGGGCGCCACATCATTAACAACTGCAGGACAACAACTTACGCAATTATTACGCCAGTTAGAGCGCGCGACCAGTTCTTTTGCCCGTGGAGCAGAGATTATTCCAGAGATTGTTTATCGTTATCGCAAAGATGAAAATGTTCTTTTTTATTTATTGCGCCATGGGGAACAGATTGATTTTCTTTTTAATCCTGGATTTCTCCGTGATCTTTTTAAGAAATGCTATCCAAAAGGGGGGATAGAAAAGGCAAAAACCTATATAATTAGCCGTTATAAAGCGCGAGGATTTACGCAGCTGACACCCCAAATTTCAGAGTATATAGAACAAATTTCATGAACCCATTCGTCGACCCTTATCGTCAATTGCTCTCAATGGTGCAGTCGCACTTATTGATCGAATATCCACGGGATCAACGTTTTGTTTCTGATGATGATACGTACCAATTTTATAAAGCGGCGCATGCGTCTTCCGCGATTAAAACAGCGACTGCTTCCCCTCCTTTGGAGACCACACATCCACCCCGCTTCACGCCACCTTCTCCCCTTCCTCGCGCCGTAGAAACAGTAAAACCTGTGTTGTCTTCGATTGCAGCGCACGCAGCGAAGCCCCCTGTTCCTCCCGTTGCTCCCCCTTCTATTTCTGTCGTAGCAAAAAAAGAATCGCCTAGTCTGCAATTGCCAACGCGAGAAGTGGAAGAGACAATCCCTCTCGATGATCTCTCCGATATTCGTGCGGTCGTCACAAAATTGTATCCACAGTTGCGCCTCTCGGCACCTCCAACGTCTGATAATAAAACAGCTTTTTCTGCAGGAAAAATCATCGATGTGTATGTGCTCCAGATGCAGAATACCTTGAGAGAAGAGGCTTTTTTGCATTATTTGGCTGGTGCGATCAATCGGGTGCTGCTGCCTGCTGCTGTTCTTGATGGCTTTAGAGTGGAAAAAGAAAAAGGGTGGGAGAAAGTATTAGAAAATTCTCATTTAAAGTTGATTGTGATGAGCCAAAGCCAGTTGGATAAGATGGAGGGATTGAGAGCGCATTTTCGACGAAACCCTAGCGATCAGACCTGCACACTTGGGGATATTCCTTTATTGCTTTTGCCTGAGCTGCAAGAAATTTTTCAGCAGTCTGAGAAAAAATTTACGCTTTGGAAGACATTACAGACAGTGCTAAAGAACCATGTCCACTGATATCCCTTATCCTAAATATGTTTCCGTTGTGTTGGATTTGGCGCTTAATCGTCCGCTGGATTATGGTGTTCCTTCTGAGTTGGCAGATAAAATTCGCGTGGGAAGCCGTGTGAGTGTACCGGTACGGGGAAGACCCACTGCAGGCTATGTTCTCACACTCAAAGATTCTAGTGCATTTTCTCCTGTTAAGCCCATTATTGCTGTTGTTTCTGATGACGAGGTCGTGACCCCTGATCTTTTCGAGTTGGCACTTTGGATGTCCGCTTATTATTGTACCCCCCTTTCTTCTGTTTTACGCGTATTATTGCCTGCTAGTGTGCGAAATAACATGAAACATAAAGAACAACTATTTGTAATGCGCCGCAAGACCCGAGAGGAGATCACTGAGTACATTATTTCCATTCGTAATGTCAATTCTGTGCATGCGGAAGTTCTTGAGCAGATGCTGAAGGTCACTAAGGGCATATTATTGACCGAACTGATGGAGCTGGTGGGATGTTCGCGTAGCCCTATCGATACCTTGGTGAAAAAAGGAGTGCTGACCGTTGATATTGTGCGTGTGGACCGTTCGCCCTTGGTCGATGAGGAATATTTTCAAACGAAAGCAAAAGTGTTGAATCCGGACCAGGCCGCGGCATTAGAAAAAATTAATGCCACAATAAAGACTCATCGTTTCGAGACCCATCTTTTATATGGGGTGACAGGAAGTGGAAAGACAGAGGTTTATCTACAAGCGATAGAAACTGCGCTTCAGCAGGGCAAGGGCACGATCATGCTTGTACCGGAGATTGCGTTGACGGCGCAGACGATCGAACGCTTTCGTAGCCGTTTTGAGGGAAAGATCGCAGTCCTGCATCATCGTTTAAGTGCGGGAGAGCGCTTTGATGAATGGAAGCGGATAAAAGAAGGAAAGGCGCAGATTGTTATTGGGGCACGTTCGGCAATTTTTAGTCCGGTAAAAGAGTTGGGATTACTCATTGTCGACGAAGAACATGAGTCCTCTTATAAACAGACAGAGGAGCATCCCGCTTACCATGCGCGGGATGTTGCAGTGATGCGGGGGAAATTTTGTAAAGCGGCTGTTGTATTGGGAAGTGCGACACCGAGCTTAGAAAGCTTTTATAATGCGAAAAATGGAAAATACACGTTAAGTACACTACATGCGCGCGCGACTAATGCTGCGATGCCTAAAGTGACCATTGTCGACATGAAACATGAGTTTGATAAAGCTAAAGGGTATGTCATATTTTCTGATCCTCTGCTTGAAGGGATCAAGCGTTGCATTGCGAAAGGCGAACAGGTCATTCTTTTCTTAAATCGACGTGGCTATCATACATCACTGATGTGTAAACAGTGTGGGAATCCGGTGAAATGTAAAAGCTGTGATGTCAGCCTTACATTTCATAAAAATAATAATACACTGGCCTGCCATTTGTGCGGCTTTACCTATTTTCCCCCTCCGACGATATGTCCTGGGTGTTCCGCGCCGCATCCGATGAAGTACCAGGGAATTGGAACCGAGCTTGTCGAAAAGTCTTTGCAGGCAATTTTTCCTGAGGCGCGCACGTTGCGTTTGGATGCCGATACGACCAAGCATAAGGGAAGCCATCAAAAGCTTTTGCGTGCCTTTGGAACTGGGAAGGCGGATATTTTAATTGGAACGCAGATGATTGCGAAAGGATTGCACTTTCCTGCGGTGACGTTGGTGGGAGTGTTAAATACTGATTCTGCACTTAACATTCCTGATTTCCGCGCATCGGAAACGGTTTTTCAGCTAATTACGCAGGTGGCGGGACGGGCGGGACGCGGAGCGCTGGCGGGAGAAGTGTTGATTCAGACCCATATGCCTGAAAATAAAACAATTTTGTTGGCTGCGCAGCAGGAATATGAAAAGTTTTATGAAGAGGAGATAGCGATTCGGACGCTATTTTCTTATCCGCCCCTTATCCGCATGGTAAAGATTGGGTTTTCCGGAGAAGACGAAAAAAAGACACATCATGCAGCCGTTTATATGCAAGAATCGTTAGTAAATTCGTTGCCTATCGGCTTTGAGGTACACCCTGTCATGCCCAGTGGGTATACGAAAGTGAAGGATCAATTTCGGTTCCAATTTCTGGTGCGAGGGGCTAATATTGCGCCTGCGATCAAAGCGATTTCGACTTTAAAAGAGCGGTTCAACTTTTCGAAAGGTATAAAGATGCATATCGATGTGAATCCTGTCAGCACCTACTTCTAGTTTTTTATTTTCACCACAGAGCCAAAAGAAAACACAAAGAGAGGCATAACTATCAAAGTTTTAGCCTCTCTCTGTGGGCTCTGTCGTAATCTCTTCTTTTGTATACACAAGTGAAATCAAAAATCGGTTTTTAAGCTACCGACCAATTGCAAAGAACTTTTGATCTTCCTTACTCTTGGTCAAACTGGCTGCGATTAAGGTGTCGATTCCTGCGTATTGGGCAAAGCGATGAATAGCGTTGGCATTTTTTTTGGTGAGGTGTGAAATTAAAAATTCAGAAATATAGCGGTTAGCGCTTCCTTTTAAAATATCGATACAGTCGTTGTATGCTTTGCATATTTCTAGGAATTCATAAGAATCTTCTTCTTGCGATTCCACATCTTCGCTGGTTTTGGTAGAATCACAAGAAGGAGTATGCTTTTCGATAGCCGTTAATAGATCTTTAAGTGATTTCAGGTAAGGATCGACTGAATTGTGCGTCTGTTGAATTTCGTCTGCGTGATGACTAGAAATTATTTTCTCTAAATATTTCTTTACTTTCACAGAGTCTGTCGCTTGCTGGGCCTCGAGTAGTTGGCTAAGATGGGCTTTTTTAGTGATCAATGGCCATAACTTTTGTGTGGATTTTTCTATTAGAAGAGCTAGGTCTTTTCCAACCACAGGTTCATAAGAGAGACGACCTTTTAATATTTCTTTAGTTTTATTGAAAGCTCTTATCTGTTGCTCATGACGGGAAAGTGTTCCACAAAAGCCTACTGTTCCTGCAAAAACTGCAGAGACAATATACGTTGTACTTTTTAATGAACTAGAGAGAACGGTTCCACTTAAGGCCTCTAAGGATACAAATGCTACCTCTGTTAAACAAAGAGCTGCAACCATACTCACAAAACCAATCTCTTGAATTGTGTAGTCAAATTCTTTTGGGCGTTGTTGTTCAATTATTCGCTGTGCTTCTTCAACGTGTAAATATTTTCCTTGTAAGGCGATGCTCATAAAACCTCTGTAAATTATAAGTATAAAATTTGTTTAAGACAGTTTATTTCATCACTATTAAATCCGCAACGAATTCCATTTTCAAAAAAATAGACAAAAAATAGAGATCAAGAAACTTTTTAATTCTCATCCTTAAGGACACCTGCTATAGTATGGAAAAATTTATTTAAAGGTGATACCGATGAAATGGTGGGATGTCTACTGGAATGCGCCACGGAAAGTAAAATATTTCTATTTGACATGGTTAGTTTATGGTTTAGTGTTAATCTTGACTACGTTATACTGCTACGCACGTCTCGACTATGTACGCAGCTATCAGACGAAACCAAAAATTGAAACAATAAATAGTAAAAGCTAATGAAAACAGACTTGCCACAAACAGTTGCTAAAGGGTTTAACATGACACAGCCAGATTATCACCAGCACGAAGAATACCAAAACCGTTTAAGAAAACTAGAGGAATTGCGTGCCTTAGGGTTAAATCCTTATCCTCACCGTTATGACCCAACGATCACAGCAGCAACGTTACAAGAAAAGTATGGCGACATTGTAATTGGACATAGTGAAGATGCAGAGCAAGGAAAAACCGATGCTGTATCTGTTGCAGGCCGTTTAGTGTTGTTCCGTGGAATGGGGAAAAATGCGTTTGCGCATTTGCAAGATGGACAGACAAGAATTCAAGTGATGCTTAACCGCGACAATACATTGGTCGAAGGATACTCCCCTAATACTGAAAATGGAGAGACACTATCTCCTTTCAAGCTTGTTGAGAAAAAATTTGATATTGGTGACATTGTTGGTGTGGAGGGACATCTTTTTCATACCAATAAAGGCGAATTAACCATCTACGCCAAAAAGGTGACGTTATTGTGTAAAACACTGCTTCCTCTCGCAGAAAAGCACTCCGGATTACACGACAAAGAACTGCGCTACCGCAAGCGTTGGCTCGATTTAATTTCCAATCCTGAGGTGCAAGAAACCTTTAGAACACGTTCTCGCATTTTGCAAATGATTCGCTCTTTCTGCTATGATCAGCATTTTCTTGAGGTGGAAACGCCGATTTTGCAGTCGATTTATGGCGGAGCGGAAGCCCGTCCCTTTTTAACAAAGCTCAACGCATTGGACCAAGAGATGTTCATGCGTATTTCTCTAGAGCCGTCCTTGAAGAAGCTCATTGTCGGCGGCATGAATCGTGTTTTTGAGATCGGCAAATGTTTCCGTAACGAAGGGATCGATAGAACGCATAATCCTGAATTTACGATGATTGAAGCATATGCTGCCTACTGGGATTACAATGATATGATGACATTTGTCGAGCATCTTTATGAAAAGATCGCATTAAATCTTTTTGGAGAGACCCATTTTATGGTCACACGTGCGGATAATGGGGAAGAAGTTGAAATCAACGTGAAGTCTCCGTGGAAACGTTTAACGATGAAAGATAGCGTGAAAGAGTATGCAAATATTGATACCGATACACTGTCGGACGAGCAGATGCGTACGATGCTAAAAGAAAGCGGGCATGTCGAATTAGGAAAGTTAAGCAAACTTTCGCGTGGGCTTTTGATTGCGGCTTTATTTGAAGTGTTTGTTGAGCCGAAGCTTGTGCAGCCTCACCATATTATTGACCATCCTGTCGAAACAACGGTTCTTTGCAAACCACACCGTGACCTGCCTAAAGGAGAGGGAAGCATTGTTGAACGTTTCGAAAGCTTTATCCTTGGTGGAGAAATTTGCAATGCCTATTCTGAATTGAATGATCCTGTGTTACAGAGAGAGTTGTTAGAAGGCCAGCAAAAGCGTCGTGATTCCGGTGATGAGGAAGCCGCTCCGTTGGATGAAGAGTTTCTTGAGGCAATTTGTCAGGGAATGCCGCCGACAGGTGGAGTAGGGATTGGTATCGACCGTTTGGTGATGCTATTTACCAATGCGCATTCGATTCGTGATGTGTTGTATTTTCCTTGGATGAAGCCTTTGACGACAGTGGAGAGTCCAGCTCCGGCAAAGAAGTAAAAAAGACAATAACGACCCCAAAGACATTAACGACATGTTGTGTATGTTGGGATGTTGTGGTCTTCCAAAACAATTCTCCACTTAGTTATGGAGTGCAGCGGCTTGACGCAGCGTAAAGAGTTTTTATAAGGTAATTTTTTTTCTAAGATCGCGTCAAGCCGCGATCTCCAAAGCGGCGTCAAGCCGCCGCACTCCAAAACTGGAGTTTCGCATTTTTGATCAAGTAGATAGCGATTTGCATCAGGCTCAAAGAGCCGGCATCTTACAGCGAAGGTCGGAACGCAGCGCAGCGGAGTGAAGGCCTGGATAAGAAAGAAAAATATATTGAGGTCTGAAAGACCGACATAATTATATTCATAATGACGAATACTTTTTTACTATGCCGGCTCTTTGAGCCTAATGCAAATCGCTATCTACTTCATCAAAAATGTCCGAACTATAGACCGCGGGCTCGAGTCTGGGACTATACGGCTCGGTAGCATTCGCGACCTAAAATACTTGGTATCGCGACGTAACGCTCTAAGCCATTAGACACCTAATAAGCTTCCAAAATGTAGAGCAAAGCCTTGGCTTTGCTCTACATGGGCTTCGCGAAATAGACGATTCGCTCGCCTGCGCGTTTGGAGTGCGGTGACTTAACGCAGAGCGAAGAGTTTTTAAAGAATAGATCTTTTTTCTAAGAGCGCATCAATCCACGGCATTCCATAAGAGTTGTAAGGGAAGTGTTAGCATTAAGACCTAAACTTTTAGTTTAGAGTACGTGGTCGATGTCTCGATGCTCGCACATTTTTTTTAATTCCTCTACAAGAGATCGCGTAATCTGAAGCCAAAAATTTCTGTCACCTGCAATATTTGGCGGAAATTTATCAGGACACATTAAATAAGTTGTTTTTAACTCGTCACATACTCTTTCTGCCTTAATTCCTATATATATAATTGTAGGGAATTTCTCTCCTGCAAACAGGTTCGCCGCAAGCTCAGATATTAATTTATCGACCCCTTTCTGCTTAAGACTTTCATCATTTAAGAATGGTGATGCCATTAAATGTGTCTGGATTTTTTGTGCATCTGGAAAAACAATCATCTAAATTTCCTTTGGTTAGATAACTTTTAATCAATTTGAAAAAATATTTCTCGAATTTCAAAAGTTATCTGATTTCCCGATTAACATCAAATAAAAATCTTTTCTAAGATCGCGTCAAGCCGCGATCTCCAAAAACTGTTGGGAAATGTTTTAGTTGCCGCCGAGGAGGGACTGAGCGAGTTCTATTCCTTGGATGAAGCGTTTGACGACAGTGGAAGCTCCCATAAAAAAATAACGTTCAGGTAGTATAGGATTGCTTTTGTTTTATATTATATTTTAAAAACAGCATGATCTTTTAAAATCATGCTGTTTTCTAGCTTCTATTCATTAGATTTTATCGCACACTCTTTGAGCTCTGTTACAAGAAGATATAATATAAAATTCCAAAATGTTTCGTCATATCCTTCAAATTTTGGTAATGGGGTTCCACGAAAACCGTCCTTCCCTGTTTTTATATCCAAACATATTTCACTTGCCTGTATTTTAATCGACGTCTCATCAAGTTCTTTTCCAGCAAAACGTTGAGCTGCAAGTTCCGAAACAACTTTATCAATTCCTTTTTCTTTCAAATAATTTACAGATAAAGTAGGAGATTGCATTAAGCGCGATTGAATTGTTTCTGCATCTAGAAAACTAAACATACTGACCTCGTTGTAGGTTTTAATTTAATCAAAAGTTTTTTTTTTCAATGTATATACGCAACTTGGATTATATAGCCTTTAAATTTTATAAACACTTTTTTTCTCTTACTATAAGGAGTTTTTTATAAGAAAGTGCTCTTTTCTAAGATCGCGTCAAGCCGCGATCTCCAAAAACTGTTGGGAAATGTTTTAGTTGCCGCCGAGGAGGGACTGAGCGAGTTCTATTCCTTGGGAGGTGATAATGACGTTGTCTTCTTCGTCTATGATTTTAATGAAGTTGGCGCGGCGAAGGCCTTTGCACATGAGGCGAACGGCTTTGTCGTGGATACCGATTTCTTTTGCAACGATACTTGTGTTGATCGGTGTTTCGAAATCTTTTCTATCGCGCATCATGCGGTAGAGAGCGATCATGAAACGCATTTCTTTTGTTTTGGCTGTTGCCATTATATTGACCTCTTTAATCGGGCGCCTGTAGAGGTATCTTCGATGCTATATCCTTGAGAGTGGATGAAGTCACGGAGTTCGTCTGAAGTGGCCCAATCTTTATTTTTTCTTGCAAGATTGCGATTTGTTAGGGCTTCTTTTAATGCTTCTGGGATTTCGTCTTCGACGCGTGTAAAAGACATTACGCCGAGAATTGTGTCAAGGTGCTTCATTAGTTCGATGACTTTTTGTGCGATAGGACGATTTACTTTATTTTCGTCACATAGAGTATTAATTTCGCGAATCATATCAAATAATGCGGCTAGTGCGGCGGAGATGTTAAGATCATCAGCCAGTGCGGTGGTGAAGTCATCAAATGCGGTATCGAGAATTTTATAAATACTTTCTTCTTCTTTATGTGTGTCATCGTTGATATTGAGAAGACGTTGAATAAAGGCAGAAAGACGTTCGATAGAGTGTTTGGCTGCTTCTAGGCCTGCGAATGTGAAGTTCAGCTGCGTCCGATAATGCGTTGTCAATAAGAGGTAGCGAATCTGTTCGGCAGAGAAGCCTTTGTCGATGAGTTCTTTGAGTTTGTAGAAGTTGCCAAGGCTTTTCGACATCTTTTTTCCGTCGACAAGAAGGTGCTCCGAGTGGAGCCATATGTTGGTGAAGTGTTTTCCGGAATAGGCTTCGCATTGTGCGATTTCGTTTTCGTGGTGAGGGAACATGTTGTCGACGCCGCCGCAATGGATGTCGATACTTTCCCCTAACAGTTTCATTGCCATGGCTGAGCATTCCATATGCCAGCCTGGGCGGCCGATACCAAAAGGACTCTTCCAGAAGATATTCCCATCACGTTCAGGGTCACATTTTTTCCATAGCACAAAGTCGGCGACATTTTCTTTGTCGTATTCGTCGGCTTCGACGCGTTCTGAGGCGCCTACTTGAAGTTCGTCAATATGGAAATGGGAGAGACAGCCGTAGCGAGGAAATTTTCTGATGGCGTAGTAGATGCTCCCGTCACCGCCTTCGTAGGCGATCCCTTTTTCTAAGAGGGATTGGATGATTTCGATCATTTCGGGGATATACTGAGTGGCGGCCGGATAGAAATCTGCTTTTTCTATGTGAAGAGTTGCGAGATCGTCAAAAAAGGCTTGGATGAAGGGTTTGGTGAATTCTTCTAGGGACATGTTATTTGTTGTAGCGCCGACGATCGTTTTATCGTCTACATCGGTAAGATTCATCACATGCGTAAGTTTCATACCCAGGAATTTGATTGTCCGGTGGAGAAGGTCTTCGAATACATAAGTACGGAAGTTACCGATGTGGGCATAATTGTATACCGTTGGACCGCAGGTGTAGAGCTTGACGTGATTATCTTCGATGGGGATAAGCTCTTCTTTTTTCCGTGATGCCGTATTAAAGAGCTTTAAAGGTGTTTTTTTATGCGTGTGCATGGTTGTCTCTCAGATCGTTATATTTTCAGATAGAAATCAAAATCATAGGCTTTTTTTTCTTTATTCACAAGCACAGAGGGGTTCTATAGGGAACGTGTTTAAAAATTTGTTTTTTGAATCACGTTCGCTATAGACATATAGAAAACCTCAGCTCATATGCTTGCTTTCTAGCTCGCGGTAGTTGATTTTTCCCGTTCCCATGACAGGGATGATGTCGAGTTGTTTCGTCTCTGTCACTTTAACGAGGTTGGTGAAGCCGGACTCTCGTAGGACCGTGTTGACTTCGTCTGCTGTTGTAGAAAATTTCCCAAATAGAGTAATTTTCGGCTTTTCTCCTGGCTTTTCTTTCGCGCAGATGGCGAGAGTAGGGCCTTCTTCAGCGATAGGCCATCCCTTTTTTGAAGCGGCTTTTAGGAGAGCGTCTTCAATGGCGCTTAGACTTACCATTTCTCCGCCTACTTTAATGAAGCGTTTTTGCCTTCCTGAGATGATGAAGTTGCCTTCTTCGTCGATATGTCCTAGGTCCCCTGTTTTGTACCATTTGTCGTGATTGATTTTAACAAAGGGAGAAAGGACATCGGGATTGATGTAGCCTGCAAAGATGTTCGGGCCTTTTGCAAGAAGGAGACCTGATTCCCCTTGTTTTAGAGGATCGTACGATTCGGGGTGAACGATCATGAGTTCGACCCCTGTGACAGGTTTGCCTACGCCAATCGTGGGTTGACCAGGTGTGTTGAATGTGAGGATCGGAGCGCATTCTGTGATGCCATATCCTTCGACGAGGACCCCTTCTTTCCCTATTTGGTCGACAAGGGCAAAAAGTTCTGGTGGGGCTTTTTCTGCGCCTGTGCCGCAGATCCGAAGTTTTTTAAATGTTTCTGCGTCCCCTGCCTTGAAAATTCCTTTTAAGAATGTGGGGGCGCCGCAGATGACGGAGATGTCCCATTCTTTCACGAGAGCTGCCATTTTTGCGCCGTCTGTTGGATCGGGGAAGTAAAAAATACGTAAGCCGGCCAGGAGGGACATGATTCCTGTGATGCTGAAACCAAACGAATGGAATGGGGGGAGCATTCCTAATAAGATATCGTCTCCGTAGAAAGGGATGAGGTCAAATAGCCCTTTTTCATTTGATAGCAGGTTGCGGTGGGAGAGAGGAACGCCTTTTGGTAGACTTTCTGTGCCGCTTGTGAAAAGAAGGACGGCTGTTTCTTCTCCGGAATGTTCAAGGAGATTAAAGGCTTTTAGCACTGCGTGTGTGTTGCGTTTTGAGCGGTGTAGGGCGCGTAGTTTATCTTTTATTGTGAGTTTACGACGTACATCTTCTAACATGACAAGAAGGTGGTCGATGCCCTCAAGATCGACATTTTCGAGACGGTCGAGAAATGCCCATGAGCTGAGGATGACTTCAACTTTGGACAGATTTTTTACGGCGTCTAAGTGACGGGCGCCGACAGTCCAGTTCACCATCAGAGGCGTTTTTCCCGCGAGTTGGGTCGCCAATACCGTTACATAAGAGGCAACGCTGGAAGGGAGAAGGATTCCGATGTATTCGCCGGGGAGATGGCGAATGTATTCGGCGAGGAGGATAACACGAAGTTTAAGGTCCTTGTAGGCGAGGACGCCTGAACGTTCGTCGGCGCAGGCGGCCAATTTTTTGCGTTTGGCGCAGTTGTTGAGGAAGACTTCGGGAACGGTTTTTCCTTCCGCTAGGTTGAGACGTTCGCCTGGGTTAAACTTCATCCATTTGTCTTTGTCGATCTTAACTTTTTCTGATTCCACCTCTTGACAAATAATTTTTTTATCTGCGATTCCCATCATTTTGGCGACTGAGTTCATTTCGATCACATTGATGCGTTTGACGGCGAACATGTGTTGGACGAAAGAAGCCAGTTCGGCAACGTCGAGGGAGTCGAGACCGAGATCGCTATCAAAGGCCATTTCCGGTTTGATTGCATTTGGATCCATTTTTGTGACGCGGGCGATTTCTTTTATGACCTTTGTTTTTACGTCTGGGGAGATCGTATTGAGATCGAAGTCGACACCATCTTTTGGTCTTTCGTCGAGTTGGAGGAGTTCTTCGCCCCACATGCTGTAGGAGACGAGAACTGGGGAGTCGCCTGGATATGCACCTTCTTGGACAGATAGGCCATCGGGACGGTTGTACCAGGATTCGAGCCAGCGGTTGATTTCCATGCGCGTCCCGTGTCGAGGAAAGTCTGCGGGGGCGGGTTCAAAAACCATTGTCACTTCGCGTTTGGGAGTGAAAAAAATCAAATTTTTCAGAACATGTTTAAAATTGTCATAGAGAGTAGGGAAGAGGGAAGGAGGAGTTCCTTTTTTAATACGAGAGAAACTGCTGCCCCATAGCCCTTTGGAGCGGACCAGGACGATATTGGCGTCGGGAGCGTCTTGTAGAATACGGTGGATGGCGGAGGCGCCTCCGATGATTTCGTGTGCGGTTGATTTGGTGCGGCCGGCGGGATAAACCAGGAAGTTATCGCCTTGTTTGAGATCGGTGATGAGCTTTTTGACCACTTCTTCGCTCTTCTTTTTTTTAAGACTGTTGCTAGAGCGATCGAAGTCTGGGATGGGGACCGCGTTGATGAAGGTCATGAGAGTGTGGATGATTGGCGTGTAGTAGAAGTATTCGACGATCATGGGACGTAGAGGGTATTTGTGCCAGATGCTGACGGAGACCATCGCGGGATCGATGAAGACGGCGGAGTGGTTAGGAAGGAAGAGGACGCCGCCGGGGCCGTTGAGATTTTCTTTATTTAATTTATCAAGACCTTCGACTTTTATTTTGTAACGCAACTTAAATAGCGTACTTAATAGACCACAAATGATGGAAGAAACTAACTTTTTCATTATTTATTCTCCAATATGTTTTATACACAAGTGAATTCAAAGATGGTAGCAGGTTGACATTAAATCGCAAAGATTAAAGACTGATCCCAATCGAACCTGGTTAAAAAGTAGATGATTAAACCTTTAATTATTGCCCATCGAGGGGCTTCGTTTGAAGCGCCTGAGAATACGATTGCTTCTATAGAAAAGGCCATTGGGTTGGGGGTGGATTTCATTGAATTTGATGTGCGTTTAAGTAGTGGGGGCGAGCCCTTTCTTTTTCATGATGAGACCACGTGGCGTACCACTTCTTGTAAAGAAAAAATATATTTATCTGATCTAACAACTGCTGTTATTCGCAGTTTGGATGCGGGTGCGTGGTTTGGAGCCGAGTATGTCGGACATCGCGTTCCTTCTTTGGAAGAGGTGTTGGCGATCGATCGAGGACCTGTCGGGTTGATGATTGAGATTAAAGAGGAGAGAGTGGATCCTAGGGCGATTGCCGAGGCTGTGTGCCGTGCGATTGAGAAGCGGCCTTTTAGAGAAGAGGAGGGACCTTTGCTTGTCGGCAGTTTTTCTGCGGCGATTTTGAAGGAGATTCATCGGATCACTCCCCTTCTACCTTTGATTGCGATAGTGGAGGAGACTAAGGAGTTGGCCGGGTTTGAACCATTGCCTATTCATTATGTGGCGGTTGATGCCGAGCATATCACCCAAGAGATTATCCAGGAACTCCAGGATCGCCAGCTGACAGTGTGGACTTATACTGTAGATGATACGCAGGAGGCTGTTGGGTTGTGGGAGAAGGGGGTGGTGGGGATCATTACAAATAATCCGCGAAAAATTGCGACACATTTCGATTCCTTATCTACTCATTCTGAGTAACTTAAATTTATAAAAAAGAAATTTGACATAAAGCATACAAACCCACTAGATTCGGGATATATGAACAGCTCTGCATTAAAAAACGATTTCCCTTCCTTACGCGGCGGATGGTGTTATTGGATCGTTCTTAGCGCGATTGTTGCGGCCATTTTATTGACCGTTGCGTCGTGGCTCCATTTGTGTTCACAGGCATGCGTGGAGGGGCATAAATATGTCCTTTATGGCGTCAAATTTGAGCCTTTGGGTTTAGTAATTTTTTCGGTCATGTTGTTGGCGCAGCTCTATTCGCAAAGAGATGGGCGCCTAAAGACGTTGGTGGCGTGGATGATTGCCGGGACTTTGGGTGCGGAGATTTGGTTTATTTATGCGCAGCATAGTATTGTGGGTGCGTGGTGTCCCATTTGTTTAGGGATTGCGGGTTGTATTACTATTGCGGCCCTTGCATTGATTTTGGAGCGCCGGATAGAAATAAAAAATAAAACAGATAATGAGGATAAGACCATGTATATGTTAAGAGGACTTCCTTCTATTGGGATAATGGTGTTGGGATTTTTCATTGCATTTATGGGATTTACGAAGGATAACCCCTTGTTCGCGGCGCAAGTTTCTTTTAAGGATAGCATTGCGTTTGGCGATAAGAAAAGTCCGATTGAAGTGTATGTGTTTACTGATTGGTTTTGTCCGGCGTGTCGAATGATTGAGCCTGTGTTGGAGAAGACGGCGCCTGCGATTGAGGGAAAGGCAAAATTATTTTTTGTCGACATGCAGATCCATCAGGATTCCTTAAATTTCACTCCTTACAATCTGTCCTTTATGGTGAATAATAAAAGCAATTATTTTCCGTTGAGAAAAGCGTTGAATGAGTTGGCACAAAAGAATAAGTCACCTACTGAGCAGCAAGTGCAGAAAGCGATAGCTCCTACAAAATTCCGCGAATTAAATTTCAGTGACATTTCTACTGGAGTCAAGCTGTTTAAAAGCTTAAGTAAGCAGTTCAATATTGAGGCAACGCCGACGATTGTCATCATCAATGTTCAGAATAAAAAAGGAAAGAAGCTGAGTGGAGTGGGTGAGATTACGCAAGAGAACCTCCTCAAGGCGATTGATTCCTTAAAGTGAGCCCATGAATTTTGACACGATACTAGACACGATTGGGAATACCCCTTTGGTCAGATTGCAAAAATTGAATACCAATCCCCTTGCTACCGTGCTTGTTAAACTCGAATTTTTAAATCCCAGCGGAAGCATCAAAGACCGCATTGTGGCGCATATTATTGCAGATGCTGAGCTGAAAGGCCTGCTCAAGGCTGGTGGAACCCTCATTGAAAATACATCTGGAAATACCGGGGCTGCAGCGGCGATGATTGCAGCAATTGGTTGCTATCGCTGTATTTTGACCATGCCAGATAAGGTCAGTCGAGAAAAGCAGAATGCGTTAAAGGCGTATGGGGCGGAGATTATTATTTGTCCGACCAGTGCGCCAACAGGGTCTGCCGAGCACTATGTGACCGTGGCTAAGAGACTGGCGGCGGAGATCCCTAACAGCTTTCGCATCAATCAATATGATAATTTGAAAAATCCTGAAACTCACTATTTGTTTACTGGGCCTGAAATATGGACGCAAACTCATGGAAAAATCGATTATTTCGTTGTAAGCGGGAGTACGGGCGGGACCATTAGCGGGGCGGGACGGTATCTTAAAGAGCGCAATCCCCTGCTGAAAATTATCATGCCTGATCCTATCGGATCTATTTATTATCCGTATTTTCACACAAAAAAAATCCCTGCAGATGCGGCGTGTACGTATCAGTTGGAAGGAATTGGAGAAGATCATTTAACGGGTGCGATGGATTTTTCTCTTGTCGACGATGTCGTGCAGATGAGCGATCGGGAGGCTTTTGCGATGGCGCGCCGCCTTGCGCGAGAGGAAGGAATCCTTGCGGGAGGTTCTAGTGGAGCGAATGTTGCTGCAGCGTTGGCCATTGCGGCGAAAGTGACCGTTCCGACGACGATTGTCACGATTCTTCCTGATAGTGGGATCAAGTATTTGAGTAAATTTTATGATGACGACTGGTTAACAGAGCAAAATCTGATGGAAATTCTATGAAATTTTCGACAAAAGCAATCCATGAGGGATTTGAGTCCGATCCGATAACAGGCGCGTTGATGCCTCCTATTTATATGACATCGACATATGAGCAAGAGACTCCGGGGGTGCATAAGGGGTATGATTATAGCCGCGCGGGGAATCCTAATTTTACTCAGTTAGAGCAGCAGGTTGCTGCGTTAGAAAAAGGAAAATATGCGACTGCTTTTTCCTCTGGGCTCGGAGCGTTAACGGCGCTGCTTTCTACGCTAAAAAGTGGGGATACCGTTGTGGCGATGGAAGGGTTGTATGGAGGAACGTTTCGTCTTTTCACACGAGTGTTTGCGAATTTTGGAGTAAATTTTCGCGTGGTGAAAGCGAGTGAGAGTGAAGAGATTGAAACTATTTTTAAAACAAAACCCTCCTTGTTTTTATTTGAAACACCGACTAATCCATTGCTTCGCGTGTATGATATTGCGAGGTTGAATGCGAAGGCAAAGAAATATGGAGTTACCACTGTTGTCGACAATACGTTTGCGTCTCCTTTTTTCCAGAATCCGTTGGAGTTGGGAGCCGATATTTGTTGGCACAGCTGTACGAAGTATTTGGGGGGCCACTCTGACGTGTTGGGAGGAATAATGGTCACCAACAACGGAGAGATAAAGGAAAAACTTGACTTTGCGCGCATGGCGATTGGGGTAAATCCTAGTCCTTTTGATGCATGGCTGTTGGGGCGCAGCATAAAAACTTTAGCTCTAAGGATGGAGCGCCATCAATCGAATGCCCTTCGCGTTGCGGATTTTTTGGAGAAGCAGCCTTCGGTTAATTGTGTTTATTATCCTGGGTTGGTGAGTCATCCCACGCATGCGATTGCTAAAGAGCAGATGAGTGGGTATGGGGGAATTGTTTCTTTCGAATTAAACTATAGTATTGACGAAACAAAAGAACTCATCTCTTCTTTTCGTTATTTTACCCTTGCCGAAAGCCTTGGTGGCGTGGAGTCGTTGGTGTGCCATCCGGCGACGATGACCCATGCATCGATTCCTCGTGAGGAGCGGATCAACTCTGGATTATCGGATGGATTGGTCCGTTTGTCTGTCGGTGTTGAGAATATTGAAGATCTTTTAGAGGATCTTGAGAGCCTCGTCTATCGCCGCTAGTAGGCGCGATTGTTGATTTCATTTGGGGATATACTCCCCTATCTCTTATAATCGTTAACAACCTAAATTTTTGATAAGGACTTGTGATGAAACGCTCTTTTATGGACATGTTGAGTAGCCAGATAGAAGAATTGAAGCAGAATGGATTGTATAAGGAAGAGCGCGAGATCATTTCTCCGCAGGAAGGAGAGATTCGTATTGCGGATGGAAGAACCGTTTTAAATTTCTGTTCTAACAACTATTTGGGATTGGCGAATGATGCGAGAGTGATTGCTGCGGCCAAAGAGGGGTTAGATACCTTTGGATTTGGATTATCTTCTGTGCGTTTTATTTGTGGAACCCAGAGCGTGCACCATCAGCTCGAGAAAAAAATTTCTAGTTTTTTGGAAACGGATGATACGATTTTATATTCTTCGTGTTTCGATGCCAATGGAGGACTCTTTGAGACCTTATTTGGTGCGGAAGATGCGATTATTAGCGATGAGTTGAATCATGCCAGCATTATCGATGGAATCCGTTTGTGTAAGGCGCAGCGGTATCGTTATAAGAACAATGACATGAAGGATTTGAGAGAAAAACTTGAGGAAAGCAAAGGATGCCGTTATCGTTTGATTGCGACGGATGGCGTATTTTCTATGGATGGAACGATTGTAAATTTGAAGGCCGTGTGCGATTTAGCGGATGAGTATGGTGCGTTGGTGATGGTGGATGATTCTCATGCTGTTGGTTTTATTGGAGAGAAAGGGCGTGGGACGCCGGAGTATTGTGATGTGATGGGACGCGTGGATATCATTACGGGAACGTTAGGAAAAGCGTTGGGAGGGGCTTCTGGAGGGTATACTTCTGGAAGAAAGGAAATTATTGAATGGTTGCGTCAACGTTCTCGCCCCTATCTGTTTTCGAATACGTTGGCTCCGACCATTGCTTCAGCAACACTTACCGTGTTAGATCTTTTGGAGCGTTCGGATGCACTGCGAGCAACTCTGAAAGAAAACACACATTATTTTCGCGAAAAGATGACAGCGCTGGGCTTTACGATTGTTCCAGGGGAGCATCCTATTGTACCTGTGATGCTCGGCGATGCGCGTTTGGCCAAAGACTTTGCGTCGAAGATGCTTGTCGAAGGGATCTATGTTGTCGGCTTTAGCTATCCGGTGGTGCCGCAGCAGAAGGCGCGGATACGAGTTCAGATTTCTGCTGCGCATAGCCGTGCGGAGATCGATAGGGCGATTGAGGCGTTTGCGAGCGTTGGACGCGCCTTAAACGTCATCTAA
>CAYIYO010000024.1:0-26417 GCA_964367715.1 uncultured bacterium | reverse complement strand
TTATGCTTTCGCATATATTGCTTGCACATTGTCATGTTATTACTGTCTAAACATCTTGTGTTGCTCATTGGCTTCACTGTTTCGTGCTTACTGCTTTCTTCTCGCTACTTGCCTTTCGGCTTGTTTGCTTGTCGTCCGCTTTTCTCGCTTGAACATGTAAGACAATAGCGAAAGTGGGATTTTATTCGCAACTGCTTTGTCGATTATTTTTTCGTCCTCACCTAAATATCCATAACAATAGAATTTTACTTTACACAAAATTTTCAAGGCAAAAACAGATCGAAGAGTACTTATAGGGTCGTTTTTTGTGTATAAATAATGATTATTAATTTTGTGTGATTTTTTCTTCGCTTTTTTTGTTAAAAAGAGCGTATTATCGTTAATTCACCCCTAAAGTCAACTTTAAACCATTGATTTTTATATGTTTCGAAAACGCGTTAAAAAGACATACCCTCCAGACACCTTTGTGGAGACACCTTTGCGTGTCATGGCCATCGCTCAACTGTGTATTGCCTTCACCATTATTTGCTGGAATTTGAGTATTCCGTTCATGGGCGACCATTTCATTTTGCAGCGAAAGGTGAAATTGGTGAAGCATGTGACAACGAATGAGGCGGTTTTGGGGGATCAAAGTCGATTTAATCGCCTCCCCAACACTATTAAAAAAGAAATTATAAATCTAGAGACTCGTCTAAAGAAACAAGGGACTGTCTCTATTATAGAGAAGGCAGAGAAGTCCCTTTGGCATCTTCTAGTTGAAGTGCCTGCTTTTGAGCTGGCATGGATTGTTCTGGGTGTCGCCGTCTCTATCATGGTCTTGAAAAAGAGAGAAGGGGCGCGACAGGCGGCATGGATTTTGCCTTTATTAGCGTGCGCCTACCTAATTGACAATACTTTTTTTGGAGTAACTCCTCCACTTCCAGACGAAGCAAAGGTATACCCCTCAGAAGAATTTTTATTAAAAAATTTCCTCAACAAACCACTTGAGAGCAGAATTGATCGACAAAAAGAACAGTTAAAGGACGCGTGGAATCGGTATGTCGTCGTGGAGTGGGCAAAAGAGGTGCCTTCCGACAATTCTTCTACATTTCAGAAACAGGTGGAAGAAGGAGAGTATCAGTTTACGGTGGCACGCGTGTTAGCGATGGCGCGCGAAAAGGAAAAAAGAATAAGGAAGCCTTTGTTAGTCAAGGAACCTCTCCCCTTTCTTCTTTTATATGTGTGTTGGAATGTTGGCTTCGCTTATCTATGTACGAGAAGAGAACTCAGAAAGAGAGCTAAGCCGCTAGATGCGATCAACGCAGAGCTACTAAGACATTGAAAGAAAATATTGTGTACCCCATTGTCTACGCGACAATCGGGTACACGATGCACTATCTATTCATCATAACGTAGGTAAGGAATCCAGCGCAGTAGCCCACTAAAGCAGGTCCTGAAATTTTCTTCATATACCACCAGAAGTCGACACGTTCGATTCCCATAAAGACAACGCCCGCAGCGGATCCAATGATTAGAATACTTCCCCCTGTTCCAGCACAGTAAGCGACAAGCTCCCAGAGATAAGAGTCTGTGGTGTACACCTCGATGGAATACATTTGCATAAGTGCAGCAACGAGAGGAACGTTGTCAATGATTGCAGAAACAATTCCCATAATGAACGCGATGAGACTCAGGTTAGGCACTGTAGCTGTAATCCATACAGCAAATTGTTCCAAAATTCCAACATTTGATAGAGCGCCAACAGCTAATAGAATTCCTAAAAAGAAAAATGTACTTGTGAGGTCGACGCGACCCAACGCGTAGGGCACTTTTAGGTGAGAGCGATTATCGATTTCTTCGTGAATGAAGTCTGTTACAATCCAAAGAATGCTCAATCCAAAAAGAATTCCCATGACTGGGGGCAGTCCTGTGATGACTTTAAAAATTGGAGTGAAAAGAAGGGCTCCGAGACCAAGGGCAAAAATGAGCAAACTAAAGGGTTCTCTTTTTCCATCTGCTTCGCTTGCTTTTTTCAGATTATATTCCCCTTTTAGCATAAAAGTAAGACAAGTAAAGGAAGCGAGCATGCACACTAAGCTAGGCAGAAGAAGATCCTTAATAACTGCTGGTGTCGTTAGTTGACCACCGATCCACAGCATTGTGGTCGTGACGTCACCGATTGGGGTCCATGCGCCGCCTGCATTTGCGGCGATGACAATGCCTCCCCCGATGATGAGACGATCTTCTGTTTTATTCATCAGTTTATCGAGCAGGGTGACCATGACAACCGTTGTTGTTAAGTTATCAAGCACTGCAGATAAAACAAAAGCGAGGATACCGACAATCCAGAGGAGCTTTCTTTTAGAACGCGTTTTGACGTATTCGACGATGACTTGAAAGCCTTTATGGATGCTGATCATTTCAACGATGGTGAGGGCACCTAAGAGAAAGAAAATAATTTGACTGATATCGGCAAATTCGTGCGTGACCATCTGTATGTCTGCTGCTTCGCTGAAATTGGGATCGACAAAAGCGATTGTCCACAAAAGAATAGCGAGCAGTACCGCGATAGCTGCCTTATTAATTTTCGTGATGTGTTCGATGGCGATTAAAAAGTAGCCGAATACAAATAAAAGAACCATCGCAGTGGCATAAAGATTTAAATCACCCATCAAAAATTGCGCTCCATATATTATTAATTGATAAATCCTTATTATTTTAACTTTTTTTATATTTATTCACTAGATACATTTTGCTATTCAAATGAAATTTGTATTAAATATCCAAAAGTGCTAAAAATAAACCGATATAAAAGGTGGGATTATGACTATTCAAGAAAAGATTATCTATTCCGTTCAAGATGCGATTCGAGCAACAGAGCAATTGATTACACCACATGCCGTCGACTTTATGACTGAGGTGGCCCAGGCATTAACGCAAGCGTTTATGTCGGGAAATAAAGTGATCATCGCAGGGAATGGGGGCAGCTTATGTGATGCCTCGCATTTTGCAGAGGAATTAACCGGTTTCTTTAGAAACTATCGCGCGGCCCTTCCCGCTATTGCCCTTTCCGAACCAGGACACATTACATGTGTAGGAAATGATATCGGCTTTGAATGGGTGTTTTCTCGTGGAGTCGAAGCGTACGGCAAGCCTGGAGACATTTTTGTCGGATTGACAACGAGTGGAAATTCTATCAACCTTGTCAACGCATTTGAGACGGCAAAACGGTTAGGACTTACCACTGTTGCTTTTCTAGGGAAAGAGGGGGGAAAGATTAAAGGGATGTCTGAATACGAATTAATTATTGAAGGATTCAAAACGTCTGATCGCATCCAGGAAGCGCATATGGTGGCGATCCATACCATCATTGAAATCACAGAACATCTGATTGAAAAAACCAAAGAACAGCAGACAATCCCTTTAAATGCAGCGCTTTCATGAGTATTGAAAAAAAATATTTAGCGATTATTAAAGGAGAGCGTTCCGACTTTTTTTCTAGTTTGATCAAAACGTTAGCTCTTCCACTAAGCTGGGCCTATCGTGTCAGCGTGTACCTCCGCAATAAAGGGTACGATCTTGGCTATTTAAAGCAACAGATGCCCGAAGGTCCTTTGGTTGTCAGCATTGGAAATATCGTAGCAGGCGGCACCGGAAAAACTCCTGCTACATTAATGATCGCACAGACACTGCTGGAAGATATTCCTGTAGCAATTCTTTCCCGTGGATACCGTTCAGAAGCGGAGCGTGCGCCTGATTCTTTTGTTCTCAGTCATGGGAATGGTCCTGAATATCCAGTTAATATGTGTGGCGATGAAGCATATATCCTTGCACGACGCCTGATTGGTGCTTATGTCGTTGTTGGAAAAAATCGTTGCCGCTCTGCTGAAATTGCCACGGAGATGGGAGCGCACCTTTTGATTATTGATGATGGAATGCAGCATCGCCGCTTGGCACGCCATTATGAAATTGTCGTAATGGATGCAAGTGATCCGTTTGGCCAAGGCTATCATCTCCCTAGAGGCCTCTTGAGAGAGACCCCTCACGCATTAAGGCGTGCCGATTTAATTATTTTAAATGGCGTCCATAGCAGACATCAACTTACGATTATTAAAGATAAAATTAGACACTATACCACTACCCCAATTGTTCAAACGCGCATGGTGATTGAAAAAATTGTTAATAATGTTGGAGTCGAATACGGTGAATTGAAAGGAAAGACTGTGGGATTATTGTGTGGGATAGGCAATCCTGACAGTTTTATTCATACCGTGAAAGAGGCTGGAGCAGATATTGCCGACCAGTTAATTGTCGGTGATCACCGAGCGATTGGACAGAATCGTTTGGTACAGTTTGCGGACCGTTGTTATGGAAAAGGAGCTGAGTTTCTTGTTTGCACCGAAAAGGATTTTGTTAAACTCCCCTCATTAAAAAATTTAACACTACCTGTTGTTTATGTGCAGGCAAAATTAGAAATTGTGGGTGGAGAGGAAGAGTGGCGAACATTTATGACTATTATTAAATCCAATTTTGGCCATTTGCCCGTTGGGGCGGACAGCCTGTCCCGATAAAAGGGTGGCATAAATATAGAGAATCTTTCATAATTTTCTTTTTTGCATTTATACCACGGTTCGGGTAAATTTTGGCATTTCGACTCAGCCAAATCTCCGGGGTTAAGAGATCGCAAGTGGGTTCCTATTGTTAATATTAAACCACTTGCGATCTCTTAACCGTGGGGCTTTCGCTGTGTCCAAATGTCAAAATTTATCCGAACCGTGGTATATACCGAACGTGACTCAAAATTGGAATTTCGGGTAAGTCAACACCTGGTCGTTGAAATCCACTTAAGGAGGAATTCGCTTTCCACACTCACTTAGAGGTAAAAAATATTTTTTAAATTTGTTTAAGGCACACAATCAGCCTTTAACATTTAACCAGGAAAATTAATGAAGCTTTGGCTCAAGATATTTATCGCATTGATATTAGGAATTGTCGTAGGCACCGTCTTCGATTTTTTCAACATCAATGCTGATTTCTTGAAGCTGATTGGGGACGTTTTCTTGCGGATGATCAATATGATCATCGTTCTTTTGATTCTTTCTTCAATGACAGTCGGGATTACGAGTATCCACGATCCTAAAAAGTTGGGGCGGCTCGGATTAAAAACGTTGTCATTATTTATTTGTACGACAGCAATTTCGATTGGGTTAGGGATTCTAATCGCTAAAACGTTAGGCCTTGGCGTCGGAATGAACCTTAAGACAGTGAATGAGATTACCATTCCTGCAACCCCTAGTATGAGTCGTATTATTTTGGATATTATTCCAAGTAATCCCATGGCTTCTCTGGTAGAAGGGAATGTGTTGCAGATCATTGTATTTGCGGTCTTTTTAGGGATTTCGATCAATTTTGCAGGGAAGAGAGGCAAGCCTTTACTAGAGTTCATGGAGTCGATCGCAGATGTGATGTATCGTCTAACCTCGATCATCATGGAATTTTCTCCTATTGGCGTCTTTGCAATTATGGCGTGGGTGACAAGTTCTTTTGGATA
This sequence comes from uncultured bacterium, assembly GCA_964367715.1. GTDB lineage: Bacteria > Chlamydiota > Chlamydiia > Chlamydiales > Criblamydiaceae > CAYIYO01. The sequence goes on along the minus strand of CAYIYO010000024.1, from coordinate 20,887 downwards.
TAGTGCGTTGATTGAGCTTTCGTACTTTCTTGTCGCCTACTATTTAGCATGCGTTATTCTTGCGATTACGATGTTTGGTAGCATCTTATATTTCTTTGCAAAGCTCAGTCCTTGGCCTTTCTTGCGTGGGATGGGGGATGCGATTATGGTGGCATTTTCTACCTGCAGTAGTTCTGCAACATTACCGGTCTCGATGCATTGTGTGCAGCAAAATCTAGGTGTTTCAAAAAATATTAGCAGCTTTGTGTTGCCATTAGGGTCTACAATAAATATGAATGGATCCGCCCTATTTCAAGGAATGGCTGCCATTTTCATTGCAAATGCCTATGGACTATCACTGAGCTGGGATAAATTATTAACCATCATTGTCACAGCTACCCTATCTTCCATTGGCGCTGCGGGAATTCCTGGCACAGGTTTCATTATGTTGACTGTCGTGTTTACTTCTGTGGGCATTCCTATTGAGGGAATGGCACTATTGGCAGGTATCGACCGCGTGAGAGAGATGGTTTCGACGATATTGAATGTACTGGGTGACTCTGTGATTGCCGTCTATGTCGCTAAAGGGGAAGGCGAGCTCAACGAGCGCCAGTATTATCATGAAGAGCTCGTTGAGATGGAACCAACGGATATGTAACGCTGTTTATTATGCGCCCCCTTCAAGACTCAATGTTTTACAATTGACAAGTGAATCAAGAATCGGTTTTTGAATTCATTTATGTATAAACTCCAGTCTGTGGGGTCTTATGTGATATTTTTTCAATTTTCTTATTGTTCGTCTTGGGAAAGTGTATATCCCGGCTTTCCACCAAACGTGCAGAGATTCTCTGTTTGTACAAAGTCAATTCCCGCTTGAGCAAAGCCTCGAAGCAAGTGTATAATCTGCTCTTGAGTGATAGAATTTCCCTTCGATTTCGCTAGATAGCGACAACGCCAAATGTCTCCACAGGATGTTTCTGGGTGCTTTTCTGGCCAAACTTTTACACCCCGATTGGCAATCATTGTTAGCTTAAGATCTTTCCCTTCTACTTTGCTAAGATGTGCATGGAGATGCTCCACACTTTCCCTTGATTCGACGAAGACATCGATCCCGACAGTTTCCTTTTTTGTGTGGTGTGTCGTTTCTGTACTTGCACCGGTGGTGGAGGTCATAGGGATATTTCCGTAGTGAACCTCTTTCAACAATTTTGGCTTTTTGCCTAGATTGCGAATGACTGCTTGAGCAAACTCTTTTGTTCCTACCTGTTGTTTACTAACGTTCTCTTTGTAAATGTCGTACGTATGGATTCCTTCTTCCAGAGTCGTTAACCAGGCGTTGTGGATCGTTGCAGCGACTTCGGGCTGTCCAATATGGTTAAGCATCATCACCGCCGCTAGAAGAAGTCCTGACGGGTTTGCAACGTTTTGCCCTGCACGTCGCGGAGCGGATCCATGGATCGCTTCAAACATTGCGCCATGTTCTCCGATGTTTGCAGAGCCGGCAAGCCCTACTGAACCTGCGATTTGTGCAGCGATATCCGAAAGGATGTCCCCGTAAAGGTTCGGCATCACGATGACATCGAAGATATTTGGAGTGTCTGCCAGCTTTGCGGCGCCGATGTCAATGATCCAATGTTCGTTTTCTATTTCTGGATATTCTTTAGCGATAAGGTCGAATATTTGATGAAAGAGACCATCGGATAGCTTAAGGATATTGTCTTTTGTAAAGCAGGTTACCTTTTTTCGCTTATGGGCGCGGGCATAGTTAAATGCGTAGCGAATAATTTTTTCGCATCCTTCTCGAGTGATGATCTTTAACGCGTGAAATGTGTCCTGGCTTTGGCGGTATTCAATTCCTGTGTAGAGATCTTCTTCATTTTCCCTGACGATGATAACATCCATTTCCGGATGTTTCGTTGCAACAAAAGGGGCGTAGGCGACACAAGGACGAACGTTAGCATAAAGACCTAAGGTTGTTCGTATTGTGACATTAAGACTTTTAAATCCTCCGCCCTGTGGAGTCGTGATGGGCGCTTTAAGAAATGCTTTTGTATTGCGAATGGTTTCCCACGTTTCGGGAGAAATGCCTACTGAGAGACCTTTAAGATACACTTTTTCGCCAATCTCCACTTCGTGGACATCGATTGCTGCTCCGGCAGCTTGAAGGATGGCAAGGGTTGCGTCCATGATTTCCGGACCGATTCCATCTCCCTTAGCGACAGTGATAGGTGTATTTTTAGCCATGATTCCCCCAATCTATTCGTATTGTTTAATTGCCTTGAGAGTAATGATTCCCTCAATTAAAATCCACATAGGTACCATTATGATAAAAAAAATATTTGATAACGAACGCCAATATCTCAACTTTTTCTTCGACAAAGTCGATATTCAGAAAATGGAAGAGCTGCTGGAGATACTGAAAGAATGCAAGGGCGCTCTTGTTCTTTCCGGTGTGGGGAAAAGTGGATTGATCGCCAAAAAAATTGCGGCAACGATGACTTCCACCAACACTCGTGCCCTATTTTTATCACCTGTCAATGCCTTGCACGGAGATATTGGGATCGTCTCCCCTGAGGATATTTTTATTTTTTTGAGCAAAACTGGGGAGAGCGATGAGCTATTAACCCTTATCCCCTCTTTGCGTAATAAGAAAGTGAAGTTGATTGCTGTTGTGTCAAATGTCAACAGCCGACTGGCAAAAGCATGCGATATTGTCGTGCACCTTCCTTTGGAAAAAGAGATCTGTCCTTTTGATATTGCCCCCACCACTTCAACGACTATTCAAATGATTTTTGGGGATGTCATGGCGATTGCATTGATGCAAGCAAGAAACTTTACCATCGACGAATTCGCTATTAATCACCCTGCGGGACGGATTGGAAAACGCATCATATTGAAAGTGCGGGATTTAATGATCCGCGGGAAAGAAATTCCTTTCTGCAAAAAAGAAGACCTTCTTCTCGACACATTGGTTGAACTTTCTAATAAGAAGTGTGGGTGTGTCTTAATCGTCGATCAAGAGAATCGATTAGAGGGAATTTTTACAGATGGCGATTTACGTCGTGCGCTGCAGAAGCATGGACCTGAAGCCCTTCATTCTTCGATGGAAACCGTAATGGTAAAGAGTCCGCGCACAACGAAACCAGAAGCTCTTGTTGTGGAAGCGCTTAAGATTATGGAAGGAACAAACAGCGAAGTCACTGCCTTGCCCGTCATTGACGAAAATAAGGGCGTCGTGGGAATCATCAAGCTCCATGATATTATTCAATCAGGAATCTAATCTAGTAGTTGTAGTTGAACATAAGTTCTTCTGCTGAAGTTCGCAATAAAGATAGGGTATCCCATATGCCTGCGCATCGTATCTTGATGCTTTTGCATGTTAAATCCTGGGTCATAGATAACAATCTTTTCTGGAATCGATTCTTTTAGCTGAATCCCTATTCCGTAGAGCGTCCCCTTTTCGACATATTCCATTTTTTCGATGCTCGTCAAAGGAATCATGTAAAGAGCCTTTCCTCGACGGACAAGAGTGAGTCCTCTTTCATCGATAGTCAGTACATCCGGATCATTTTCTAAACGACATAGCTGGCGATAAGGAATCATTCCCCACGCGATTAATCCGATTGATAAGCCTAGAACAGGAATGCCCCAGACGTTAAGGATAGCGGGAGAAAGGAAAACTCCCGCATAAGAAAGAAGAAGGATTCCTATTCCAGCGAGGAAGGTTCCTCGAAAAAGCATCTTTCGTTTTAGAGAAGGGGTAATTGTGCTATAAAACTTGATCGAGTCCATGAGTGGAATTCTATCTTACTAGAGAAAATTTGAACATTAAAATTTATCGTGGTATATATACCGAACGTGGGTATACACAAGTCAATTCAAAATTTGGCAAGTTGACGAAACAAAGGAAATTAAATGTTAGGAACGCTTTTATCTATTTTTATAGCAGCAATGCTATTGTGGATGCCTTTATATAAAGAGCTTTCTGCTTCAATTAATACGATTGCGTTGCTTTTTTTAGGACTTTCCTTCCTTTTTCCTATTTTAGGAGCAGTTGTGAATGCGTTATCATGGTCTGGATTACAAAAAGTAGAGCAAAATTTAACTCCACGCTTTTTAGAAACCTACAATAAGGACAAAGCGCTACGGTATACAACTCTTTGGTTATCGATTTTCCCTCTTCTTATTTTTGGATTAGTCGTGACATTTTTCCTCATGCCTCAACTTCCTTTTATTGCTCTTTTGGGAGCTGGGATTATTCTTTTTGGGTTGAGCTTCGATGCTTTGTTCCTATTAACAAAAAGAATTCGCCAGTTTTTTAATCCTTTTATGATTTTGAGTCAGTTTACGAAAGAGGCAAAGACAGCCATTGATAATGATAAAAATGAAGCATTATGTGGCTGGATAGATGCGGTTGCAGAAGTGGCGATAAAAGCCATCGACAGAACAACCCCTTCTTTAGCAATCCAGGCAATTGATGAACTTCAAACAATTGCCGATCATTTTCTTGCTGCAAGCAAAAGTATGGGTCAACCAATGGATGACTCTGCAATAAAATCTGGACAACCCGATCACTTAAGTTATACGCTATTTTATTTGTTTCAACGCATGGAGCTTATCAATGAAAAAGCTCTTGAACAACGACTAGAGCCGGTTTGCAGCCGTTTAATTACCTCATTAGGAAAAGTTGCGATTGCCGCTGCAAAAATTGATTTATCTTTAGTGAGTTATCCTTTGTACTACATGGGAAAATTTGCTAGTCGAGGGCAAAAAGAGCGGATGAATGATATTTCGGACAAAGCAGTGTGTGCTTTCATCGAAGTAAGTAGAGAGATTATTTTAAACACGAATTTACAATACCAAGAGCTAAAAGAACCCTTTTTCAGCCTAATTGGGCATATCGAAAGTATTGTTAAAGAAACGTTTCGCCAAGACAAAACAACCAGTATCAAGCTTCTTATCCAGCCTTTTCAAGAGTTAAAAGCTCTTTTTCAGAGTGAGAGAGTCGTCTCTCATCAGGACACTCCCCTTATCTTAATAGACATCAATCGCGTCATTAATGAATTTAATGAATTAGATCTAATCCTGCGAACGATACCTCCCCTATCAACTCCGGTGACAGATGTCATCGAAAAAGAATAAGACTATACCACGGTTCGGGTAAATTTAGATTTCGAAGGGAATGGGAGATTGAAAAACCATTTTTTCGCCTGACACGGGATGAGGGATTTCAAATCTGTGGTGATGGAGAGCGATGGCGTTGGGGAGATAGGTAGAGCGCGCGCCGTATTTGGTGTCGCCAAGGATTGAGCAACCAATTTCTGCTAGCTGGACACGGATTTGGTGGTACCGTCCGGTTTTGAGATCGATCTCTAAAAGAGTGCCCTTTTTTCCTCTCTTGAGGACGCGATAGTGAAGGATTGAAACTTTTGCATCTTTCTTCCCTTCTTTTTCGATGGTCGCATGGTGATCATCGTGGGAGAGAAAATGCTCTAACGTTCCTTCTTCGGCATTTGGTGAAAGCTCTGTGAGGGCAACATAGCCTTTCTTTGCTTTGTGCTCTCGGATGCTGGCGTTGAGTCGAGTTAGCGCTTTACTTGTTTTGGCAAAGACAACAATTCCACTGACAGGTTTGTCGAGACGATGGACAGCATGAAGGTAGACATTTCCAAGCTTATTATACTTTTCTTTGATCCATTCCTTGCACTGCATTTCGATACTATCCTCTCTCGTGCCGCTGGGCTGTGTCAATAGGCCGGCGGGTTTATTGACCACCAGCATATGATTGTCTTCGTAGAGGATGTCGAGCATTAAAGCCTTCTCTGCCTTTGGGCTTCGTAGAGCAAGAGAGTTGTCGCCATGGCGACGTTAAGGGAATCGGCAACTCCTAGCATAGGAATGCGCACTTGAATGTCGGCGTGTTCCATCCATAAAGGGGATAAGCCTAGCTGTTCTGTTCCGACAGCAATTGCCAGAGGACCAGTCATATCGACTTGTGTGAATTCTTCCTTGGCACTTGGTGTGGCGGCAAGAATTTTGATCTTATTACGACGTAGCCATTCTAGGGTGGCTTTCCCTTCGGCTTCTAGGACAGGGACAGTAAACAATGTTCCTACGCTGGCGCGGACCACATTAGGATTGTATACATCGGTGCAGCGGTCGCATACGATGAGACCGTCGACGCCTACAGCATCGGAGGAACGTAGGATTGTGCCTAAGTTACCGGGTTTTTCGATTGCTTCCGCGACGACAAAAAGAGGAGATTTTTTTTGAGAAAGAGAGTTTTCCATTTCCTCAAAGGAAAGCGTACGTTGAGAAGCAATTGCAACAAGACCGTCGGGACGGTCGCGATAAGAAATCTTTCTAAACACTGCTTCGTTGCATTCTAATACGCAAGTACCTCTAGACGCAATGCGTGCGATGAGAGAACATTCGTTTTCTCCTAAAAAAAGCGCAGGACAAATAAACAGGGTATCGATCTGGAAATTGCCATCGGTGGCTCGAAGAAGTTCGCGGTAGCCTTCGATGATAAATGTCTGCGTTTTATCTCTGTCGCGGCGGTCGCGGAGACGTACAACTTCTTTTACTCGTGGATTTTGTAAGCTGGTGACTTGAAGATATTCTCTGTTATTCATCTGCAGACCACCGTGCGTAGGCACCACTAGGAAGAGGGAACACATCTTTTGCCCCTTTTAGACACATTTCTCCGCTAGTGATCGCCCCTTTTCCTTGAAAAGGGTCCATCATCTGCGTCAAAAGATGGCTTAAAACAATCGGCGTATAGCCGGGACTGTGACAGGAAAGCATGATGAAAAGAGGGTCATCCGTAAGGAGGTCGCGGCATTGCTCGAGGATATTGATTAAATCCTCTTCAATTTTAAATATTTCTCCGCTGGATCCCCTGCCGAAGGTAGGAGGATCTAGGATGATGATATCGTAGCGACGGTCGCGTTGCGACTCTCTTCTCAAAAATTTTCTTACATCATCAACAATCCATCGCACCGGAGCATTATGCAACTCGCTTAAAAGAGCATTTTCGCGCGCCCAAGAGACCATTCCTTTGGAAGCATCAAGGTGGCAAACATGTGCCCCTGCGTTAGCGGCAGCGAGGGTGGAGCCTCCTGAATAGGCGAAAAGGTTGAGTGCGTGGATATTTTTTCTTCCCTTAGCCTGTGCGGAGTGGAGACGTTGTTGAATCCATGCCCAGGTGTCATGTTGTTCGGGGAAAAGTCCGACGTGACCAAAGTCTGTGAGAGAAATCTTGAATGTAACGCCAGAGGCGGAAACGGTCCAGGCATCAGGAACGTGCGGTTTAACGCCCCATTTTTTATCGCTTTCTCGAATGAATATGGCGTCAGCAGCTGCCCATTCTTTTTCGGAAAGTTGGGGAGTCCACGCCGCTTGGGCGGCGGGGCGATCAAGGAGGTAAGGGCCAAAGCGTTCGAGTTTGCGACCGTTGCCACTATCTATTAAAGAGTAGGTATTATTTTCTTCCATGGGAGGAGTATAACAGGGAAGAGAATTTTCTGGTTAGGTTTTAATCCCTTTGCAACGATCGAGCTAAATCTGTTGGTGTAATGACCCAAGGGGAAAAACGAGGTACTGTTGTTAAAGAGGAGGCATCACCTGCGAGTAGTATCTCATTAACTGTTAAGGCACAATGCGAAGCACGTAAGAGTTGAACCTCTTTCATGTCCTCATACCGATCATCATTCATAGATAATCCTGAAAAAGGACATTCTGATAGTGCTTCATATCCTCGACGGCTTGCCAAAGCTTTAGCGACTGGTAGTACAGAAAGTTTTGGAAAAAGGTGATATAATAATTTTCCTTCACTAATCTCTTTTTCCATCGTGTTCATTTTTGTCTGCATACGTTGATATTGATGCTTCGTAAGAGGAATAGAAACTGTTTGATCTGCATCTTTTAATTTTTGATTTGATCCCTCATGAATGCGATCTTCATTAAGAGAAGAATTTAATTTAGCTTTAAAAGGCAAAAAAAATAAAAAAGGATTAACCAATAGTGGATATTTTGGACGAAAACTAAAATATCTTTCTTTTAAGGGAGAATCTGAATCTCCTGATCGCTTGCATAATTCAATAGAAGCATGGCCAACTTTAGTCCCTGTTCCCTCTTCATCACCTACTGTTGTATTCCAAATAAAAACATTCGCTTTATAGCTATAGTCCGCCGAACTGTTAACTTGGTTCATTAATCTCTCCTTAATTCGATCCATTTATTCTAACAATCAAACAAATTAAAAGCAAATAACTTAATTTATTTTTAAAATAAATAATATACAAACAAAACCTTTATTTAAACTAAACATAGCATATGTAAAATAATATTATATAAAAAAAAACAAAAGGAGTTTTTATGTCATACTCAATAAATAATAGCTTTAATACAAAATCAACAGAATACCGCGCTTCTGTTAATATATGGGATACAGACCCCAAAACAGGCCGATGCGGTCACGCTTCCGTTTCCATTCAAAAAACAGGCGATTCTAGTGAAGGATTAAAAAAATATTTAGGAATGTGGCCAAAATATGGGTGGATGGTCACTCCTTTTACCCTTTTGCTTGCATTTCCTGCAAAACATCTTAAATCGAAAATGGCCTGTATGGATAGAGAAGGAGATGAGGCACCCTTAAAACCTTCTCGTCAATATAATATCCAAATAACAGAGGCACAACACCAATCGATGAACAATGAATTCAACCGCATCAATGGAAAAATTAAAAATCGAACCACCTTATACACATTATTTCCTCTTTTTAACCTTGTTCGTTTTGCAGAAAAGGTAGCAACCCCCTCTGTGATCCGCCAATTGCATGCCTGTCCTATGACAGGGATGGAACTAGACCATCCAACCTTAATCAATGATTGCCAGGGAATCAAAGAACTTGAAACGGATAACTGCACAACAGCTGCCATTAAAATTTTGAATGCTGGCGGTATCGGAGTCAAAACAGGGTCGTTTCCTTGGGGATTAGCTCCTACATCTTTAGGGGATCAGCTTGATGTGTTAAAAAAAACAGACTCTTCTATATCAAGAAAATAATCGACTGTATTCCAATCGTGATACCCACGTTCGGTATACACCGAACGTGTTTCTATCATTATTTACAAAATAACCTGAAGAGAATTACTGATAAGTTGCGGATGGCGATTGATCCATTCTAAGCATTTTTTTCCTACGCGCATTGGAACATTAACTTTTGTTTGATCGGGGACAAGAAAAGGAGTCGGAATGGTGTGTTCACGCTGCCATTGCTGCACCGAGCGGAATAGAGGCGTATTCGGGAAGTCTGCGCTATTATCGACCTTTCGAATGTCTTGCAGTTGTTGATCTTGGTAGAGCTGTGGATAAGAAAACTGTACTCCCCAGGTGATTGTATCGAGACCAAAGAGCATCGGACGAAATTTGTGATCGCTTTTTGAGTAGTGCATCGAATGGGGTTGTACTTGGATCACAGGCATGGCAACGCGGACGATTGTCTCTCCTTCTCCAGCACGAATGCCGACTAGAACATCCCGTGTTACAGTAAACACCACCGCAAAAAGGCTTCTATAAGAGGCTGGATTTGGTAAAATACCGCTTTTTAGGGCATTCACATAATCCGTATAGGCTTTTAGGAAGTCTTCCTGCGAAACTTCTTCTTGTCCTTCCTTACAAACTGCTCCGACACGATAAATATAAAATTCGCCCAGGGAGTCAAAAAGGGATTTCATTTCTTCTGGATCGAGTAAAAGCTGAAAAGAGAGCCATTTTGCTGCTTGAAAAGGGGGAACTTCTGCTGCGGAGCAAAGACGTAGAGGGTGAGACATTAGGAGTTGCCTTTTCCTGAAAATAATTGAATAAAGCAGAGCCAGATGACGCCAATAAAGATGGCGCTATCGGCGATATTAAAAACGGGATAGGAGTATCCCCAAAAAACAAAATAAAGCATGTCGATGACTTGTCCATAGAGGAAGAAATCGATGACATTCGCTATCGCCCCGGCAAGAATGAATGCTAGAGGAATATTCCAGCGTGGGTTTTTGTTATCGCGTATCGTGTAGAGGAAGAGGGCGGCGATAAGAACGATTCTAAATGCAACTAAAGAGTAGGGAAAGCTGGAAAATAGTGACCACGCCGCTCCGTTGTTGGTGGCATAGACAAGAGAGAATTGTATTCCAAAAAAGTTTTCAAAGAGACCGATGCCGCCATAAGGATACCACAGGAACCACTTGATCGGGGCAAGATGGGTTACTGTGAGGATCTTTGTTAATGCGTCTAGCAGAATGATGGCAACCGCACAAATAAAAGGAAGCCAACGCTGCACACCACCTGCTATCGTCATTATTTTGAGTCCATTAATCGAAATTAGATGAGGCCTTTTTCTAGCTGCTCTTGCGCTTTGACAGTCATTGTCGCATAAGGAATTGCTTCTAGACGTGCGAGTGGAATCTCTTCTCCGGAAATATCGCAAAGACCATAGGTTTCCTCTTCGAATTTTTCTAGGGCGCGTTCGATTTGACGTAGAAGACCGTATTCTTGTGACGTCACTTCGAGAGTGATCGTGCGATCGAAGTCATCTGTTCCTTGATCGGCTTGGTGTTGAGAATACCCAGTTCCTTCGTCAGTTTTTTTTACTTCGTCGGCAGAACCTTGAAGCTGGCGCGTGATTTGGTCCTTCATTTTCACTAAGATTTCTCTAAATCTTTCTAAGTCTTTTTTCTTAAGAGGCATTACCTTCTCCTTAAAGTTCAATTGGTAAGGGTTGTTTTAAAAGAATATCCCTTTCCATCTATTGTAATAAATTGGCATTTTTTTTGGGATAAAATAGTAAAAAGAAGATTTTCTTTTTCTTTATCCCTTCTTGACGTAATCCACTTTTTTATCTTGCACGCCTTTTATTGCATCGATAATTTCGCCAATGTCAGTAAAACGTCGATAGACACAGGCAAAACGAATGTAGGCGACAGGGTCCATGGCATGAAGGTGGAACATCACCATTTCGCCTAGTTCTTTGGTCGTGACATCCCGGGCTTGCCGTTGCATGAGTTCGATCGTAATCTTTGAGGCCAGCTGGTTGACTTGTTCACGACTTACCGTGGTGTGATGACAAGCGGCGTGGAGCCCATTAATCATTTTTTGTTGATTAAAGTCCTCAAATCGCCCATCGCGCTTTAACACTTGAACCGTCAATTCTACTGTCTCAAAGGTGGTAAAACGCCTTAGACATTTTAGACATTCCCTGCGGCGACGGATCGCATTCATCTCGGGGGCGTCCCTAGAGTCTGTTACTTTAAGATCATCGTATTGGCAAAATGGGCATTTCATAGTGAGATACGTATATACAAGATCTCGCTATTTTTGTCTATCAGCCGCTGATCAATCAGTCTGTTTTATATGAAAAATTTTGACCGATTACCTTGAATCACATTTAGCATAAGACCTCGCGAAAAGCTTTTGCCATTGTGCTTGATGGATAATCCTTTTGAAGGTCAATACTTGGCCTTAATGCAACTAAGTACTTTTTAAGATTGATTTCCATTCGCTTCACCTCTTCTTTCCCCTTTTCCCCCCTCACCTGATTCAACCATTCGATAAAAAATTGTTTTTCTTTAAAATAGAGAGAGGCCGTCTCAAGCGATGGATCTAAGAGATTGATTTCGCCTGCAAAATATTTTGCTTTTACAAGAGAGATAACAATTTCTCTTTGAATCCTCTCTGGATAATTTTTCCAACATGTATTTCTTCCTGTTAGATCACAAGAATTAAAATTATAGATATATAGATCGACATCTTGTGACTCTTGCAAGTCTAACGGATTAAAAATATGATCCATGTCTAAAGTGCTAGCAAAGATTGTCGAGACAGCTCTTGAAGGATCTTCATTAGTTATCTGTTTTGTTTCAACAAGAATGGGAACGCTGAGTATTCTTTGCTGACCTGGGGCCAGAGGGTCTTTTTCTGTTTCGGCACCCCAAGGTCGTTTTGCTACTGCCGGATTCGAATTAAATGCGAATGGATCTGCTACATTGTAAGTATAAAAAATGTTATTTCCATAAAAATGAAAATTATTTTTCGTATTTCTATATAAAAACGCTCTTATACTATCTTTTATACAATCGATTTCTTCCCCGTTACGTCTAATTTCATTCAAGTACTCCATCAAATCAGAACAAGTTCTTGATCGTGGGATAGACCTCCACTTTTCACCCTTATAGCCTGTTCTTGCTTTTTGTAGCTCCTCTTGTTGTTCCTGCTCTACTTCTACTTCTACTTCTACTTCTACCTCTACCTCTACCTCTACCTCTACTTCTACTTCTACTTCTTGGGTTTGATCGAGCGCAGTTGTATTCGCGAACATTGTACTTGGAAGATATTTTGAATCAAGAAGAGTTCCCTGCTCCCCAATTGTTTTTTGTTTCGCTTCTAAGCTATCGAAAGCAGGCTGTAGAGCGTTCATAAATACTTCGGGATCTAAATCTAGGTTTTTTTCTATGGCTTGATTTTTTATTTTAGCAACTACCTCTACTAATTTATCGTATTCATCCTTTGCTCGTTGTTTTAGTGTTTCGGATGTGGATGACAATTTCAAAGGAGCTCCCATCTCTTGAACCGATTGCTGAGTGGGCTGAATAAAATAGGTGCGGCATAGATTCCATATTTGTTTCCTAGTTTCTAAAGAATGAATTTTAGATAAAGCAAGGTAAAGGGCGGTTTTTGGAATTGCACTAATTTTCTGAATTTCCGCTTTAAGGTGAAGAGGTTTTAGCTCTTTTTCTTCATTTTTCTGTAAGAAATAAATGAGTTTAGGCAAGGTAAAAGGAGCGCCGATCAGTTCCGCTGCTGCGGGCTCAAGAAGATAACGTGCTTTTTGTCCTTTTCCTGCCTTGCGTAAACGCATGTAGGCTTGTAAGAATTCTTCTTTTTTTGTGTGTGGACCGATCGTAATCCATCCTACCGTATTTTTTTCTTGAACGATATCTGTCCCGCGCGTATGCGCCTTATCTAAAATCGTCACGAGTGGCTCAGGACAATTGTTAGCGTTGAAAGAGGTTGTAGCCACTTTTTGTGGTTCGCGAAGTCTCACTCGGTCATTGTTGTCAACAAAGCGAATGTGGTGATCAGGGAGAAATTGTGCAATTGCCTCTACGATTTCATCTGCATTTTTTCCAGGAAAAGAGGCTGCGAGGTCGATGACGACACAAGAACCTTTCTCTTGAAGACATTTTTCTGCAACTTGTTCGGCGATAGAGGGCGCTGAGACCTTAGAGTCCAATTGGCAGATGTCCCCTTGTTCGTACTGATTAATCATGGAAAGGAGGACTGCGCCATCAACTCCAGCCTGTTTTAGCAATTCAGGATCCTCTTTTTGCACTTTATCTGGAAAAACGCGGTAGGCATCGGAAGTTCCTGAGGCGCCGTAAAATTCGTGAATCATCTCCACCATGTCTTGAGTATTGCCTACAATTTTTTCTTCTGATTGTTTAATTTGAGAAAATACGCGGCCTGCTAAAAAGTCTGCCATAAGGCCTCGGGTGGTGTTTAGTCGATGGGCAATTGCAACGTAATCGCTTTCTTTGACCCTATCTAGATGAAGCTCAAATTCTTGGTAAAATTGAAGCGCTTGCTCTGTTGTAGCTATAGAAAATGTGCCTGAAGGATCGATGAGTTTTTTTTGTTTTAAGGCGTGCATTGCCTTTGCTTGTTCGTCCAGAACCATTTGTTTAATCTGAACAATAGAGACACCACCTAAAGTCAGGTCCATATAGTTTAAGCAGTGGTACCAAATTGTTTCTTCTTCTGTTCCGTGTTCGGACCGTTCGCTTGGTTTTCCATTTCTTTCACATGGTTTGACAAGAATTCCATCTTCCGAGCGGGCAAATTTTTCTCCTCCCCGCTTTTTTAATGTGCTGGCAATGACTCTATTGTCTTGAAGGTAAGTGTGAAATGCGCGTAAAAGAAGATGATTTCTATTATTTTTAACCACATTTTCAAAAAAATCATTACACTTTTCAAACGATGCGGGTTTACCGGTCTCTTCAATACCTGTAAAATAGCACATTCCTGCTTCCATATCATCTTTTGATAAATACGTTTCACATACCTTTTGGGCAAGAAATCTTAGAAGTGCATTTTTTTGGTCGTTTGTCAATGTGTCTTGTTGATTCTTCGAAAAGATAGGGCTGTAAATGTCGTTTTCTTTAATCCAACAAAATAGCGTTAAGGCTGCATGCACTTTTGTCTGATCCAGAGGGATTAGCCTATCTTCGATTCTTAACGCGTAGTTATGTTCTTTTGTAGGATCGCATACTTGATCCATTTCATCGCTACCGAGGCGTGCACGTTCCGCTAATAACTTTGTAATTTTATCTAGTAAAATAAATTCTTCCCTTAGATTTAAAGAAATTTCTTCACATTTTTCGAGTTCTTCATATTTTAAGATAACAGCATGGTGTAAGCTAAGAAGATCTCTTTTAGTTGTATCGATACGGCCATGATTAATCGTCGCACGAAGAAGATTGCGGTAAAGAAGAGTTAGAGAAGTCACTGTTGTTTTCTCTTCTCTATTAAATCGAAAAAGGAAGACTTCGTCCCCATAGGTTTCATTTGTTGCTATTTGAAATAGCGGGTGATGCATTTCCATGAGAGGTTCGTGTGTCACCATCCCTGAAAGCGATTTTCCGTCCGCTTTAAGCTTACTAATGATATTCCTTAATACCGCTGTTTTTCCTCCTGCTAATGCCTCATGTTTAAACACATTTTCTTTCGACATCATTTTTACAATATTATTTACTTGGCTTTTACGGAGAATGATTCCCATTTCAAATTCTAAAAGAAGGATAGCGGTTCGATATGGATGGTTGTTAACACAATAGAAACGGGTGATTGAAAGCACCTCTACTAGCTGACGGTAATTTTCCTCTGTCGCGTCTTTCTCGTATTGCGTGATGGAGTGGATCGCGCAGGTGGCTTGCTGCTCTTTTGTCGCTGCTAAAAGAAAGGTTCTTATCTGTTCCTTTAAGTCTTCTACCCCCTCTTCATTAACAATTTCCTTTTGAATCAGAGCGCTCCATTCATTTGTTCCATAGCAATAAAGGGCTGTTGTAAAGAAAATCTCCTTCTGCCGCTCGCTTTCTGCTAACTGTTTACGTAGACTTTGAAAAGATTTCGGCTCAATATTGCGAAGAGTTAGACCAGATAGTATTCGCTGTTTAGCGGTTTTTAATTCTGTTCTAGCGGTGGATTGGATGGAAACTATCTGACTCTTGATTTCGTCCAATCGTTCGCGATTTATGCCTTTTTCTGTGGCAACCACAGATTCTTTCGCCTTATTGATATCCTCAATTAAGGCGGCGCTCATTTCGGTTAGAAAAGCATCCTCGTTGTTGACTAATTCGTTTATTTCTAAAATAAATTCTTGAACCTTCCCATCGGCAGAATCTGCGTTGCCAGAAGAAGAAGAATCGGTAACAAAAGAATACAATTCCGGAAAAAGGAGAGCCGAAAATTCCTCTGCCTCTTGCGAAGGCACTGCTTCTTCGATAGGATTTTCTTCTAATGCTTTTTCTAAACTTTTGATTTCATCATTTAATGTCGATTTATCCTGTCCTACATTAACTAAGGATGAGAATTGAAGAGAGAGCTCTTCTTGTTCCGTCAAGAGAATCTCTGCAGGCAATTTATTTAAACGCTTGTTTGTATTGTATTTGGCTGTTAGCTCGTCAACTTCACGATCAACTTTTTCCTTTTTTTCGTCTGACCCTTCCGATTGGAGCTGTCTCTCCTTTTGAAGCATTTTTAAATGAAGACGCACTGCCTGTGCCTGCGAAGATTTTTTAGGCCATTTGTCAAACCATTCAATCAGTTGATCGAACTCTAGAGAGCCCCCTATTCCTTTGGCTTTTTTAAGAAAATAGGTTGCTTCTGCATACTTTGATTGTGTAAAGAGAACATATGCAAGATAAAGGTAGCCCTCTTTTGTTTCGCTTTTAATTCCCTTTGTTGGATCAATCGTATACGCATATAAAAGGGAACTCTTTTCTGTGGAGCGAACAGGTTGAATGACCTCGTGGCATTTTGCTTGCGTAGAGTGGGTTTCAGTCATGAAGAATGTGCTGTACTCTTCTCCTACCAGGATAAGTTTTCCTTTGCCTTCACTGTTTTCCAGCAATTGAAAATTTGTAAAAAGGCTTGGAAAAAAACGATAGGAGTCCGATTTTTCAATAAAAAAGTCTTCTACAAATTTGCTAGAAAGATGATATCCTGGATGATAGACCGCTTGCCATTTTTGTCCTTTGTTATCCCAATAATATTCGAGAAGAAGATCTGTATAGACTATCCTTTCGACCTTCCCATTTTTTCCTAAGGCAATCATGTTTTTATTATCAGCAAGGCGAGAAAACGGTTGTAACGAAAGGCTCTCACTCATATTAATAACTTCAAACTCTTCTCCCCTATGAATCGCTGTTACATCAGAGATGTGCCTTAACATTTTTTGATCCTGCTCGGCAGCGGTATTATTTGCTAAATTTGTATGGGCACTAAGAGACCCCTTATAACGAAGAGAGCCCTCTTCATTTTCGATAAAAAAGCGATTTTCTTTTGGATTGATCCAACAAAGACCTTTTCCTATCTCTAAAGGTGTGTTTTTCTTTTTGAAACTCCTTTCAATACAGCTTGTCAAGTTCGATTGGTTGATTGGATCTGGATTAACTAATGAAGGAGCTAATACTTGAATTTCCTTAAGTTGACACCATTCGGTGTTCCAGAAAGGGAGGGTTGAGGTTTTAAACTTTTTACAAATACGAAGAGGATAGTCTGGATATTCTATTAATATATATTCCTTCTCTTTATATATCAGCCTATAGACAACTCCTCCCTCCTCTCCTTTTATTAAAGAAATTTCAACCAAAGGAAAAACCGTATCGCCGAAGACCTTTTTAAATTGAGGATCATTTAACACCGATTTTGAGAGTGCTCCTTTTGTTTTCCCATTGACGAAGTAACGCCCCTGTTCTAGATCGATTTGAATTGAACCCGAGGTGTAACAAGGATATGTGCCCTTCCAAGCCATAGAGTTATTGTTATTAATGCTTGCAAGAAAGGTATTTTTTTGTTTTTCGTCTTTCATGTATTCGATAAATTGAGGAAGCAAACGCTGATAGAGAGTACTGATCATCATTTCAGATAGTGTACTCTGGGAATCGCTTAGCGCGCTATTTTTAAAGATAAAGTAACTTTCTTGAATAGCCCATAACTGTTCCTTTTCCATTGGGGAGTCAAAGTCGTCGACTGCGCGATAAAAATGTTGGTGAAGAAAGGTTTGATGGATTACCTGTCGATTAGGTTCCAGTTCAGGTGAAGCCCCTACTTTTAACTGTTCGCGCCAACCTTTGATTTTTTCAAAGTCTTTTGTTACCTCTAACTCTAAAAAACGAATAGATTCATCTAAAACTTCATGCGCTACTTTTTGATTCGCCTTTTTCATGGCATCTAAAATTTCGTATTTAAGGTCCATTAAAAATAGCTGCGTCTCGATATTTAATACCGGGCTATTCGACCACTCTCTTAGTTTTTTTAATAACACATTCGAATACGTTGGCTTTTTGCAAAGATGCAAATAGAGGGACGCATTTCGAAACAGATTTAAACGCAAAAATTGCTTCCAATGAATTTGATAATCTTTATCCTGCAACATCGTTAAATGGCGATCAAAAAATGCCACCGTTTTTTCAATACGATCCGATTCGGGATCCGTCAGGCTCAGACGCATTTCTCGAAAAACATCTATCGATTGTCCGGGAAGATGTACATCTGATCGATTGATTAGATGTTCGCCTTCAACTACCCCTGTCGGATAGTAGGTCGCCACATAAACGGATTGGTTTTCCAGTTCTTTAGCATAACCTCGCCTTTCTACCTCCTGCTCCCTACCATAGTCACCACTTACCATCCAGGCATGATTTTTCCTGTGTGTTACATCTTCTTCTAAAATATGCTTATTTTTGGAAAGCACACCCTTTCCATCTTCCCCTACAGGCCTCCGAGAGATAGATTTTGATTCCCCTTCTGTGACTTGATCAGCTATCCCTCCTTTCGTAAGGTAATTATTAATCCTTTTGGTTGATTTTTTTTTATCTAAGGGAGCGTCGTAAGGAGAGGAAAGTTCTGTGTTGTCGTTATAAGCACTTATAACAAAATGCCCTTCACTACGTGAATGATAATGAATTCCTAGTGATCCGATATACAACGTAGGCTGAACCAAAGGGATATGTGATTTTATCACAAAATTAGAAGGAGCTTTTCTGCTTCTCAACAGACTATCGATCAATTCTTTTAAATTATTCGTTGAAAAAACCAGCATTTTTTTATCAAATTTATCACCCGAACAGTTCTTCTGCCTATTTACTGCCCAGCGTAATGTGCTGATTAATGCGTTGAAATTCCTCTTAACTTTATCAAAAAGGCCTTTGCAATGAATGACTCGATAACGGTCCATCATCACCATCGAAACAACCCGCATTTGGCGGAATAAAACAATTTGAGGGGGAAGAGGACCTTTTTGATCGAAGTGTTGAGAAATCGTCGATATCTGATTGTGTACTTCGTCTCGTAACTGATTCCGTTGCACTACTCCCTGTCGTGAAGACTCTTTAAATTGGTAATAATACTTATATTCATTTGGGGTTCCATCAATACAGGCTTCTAAACAGGCCTTTGGTTTTTCTGGAATCACATTTGTAAGGTCCACAGGCTTTAAATCGGGGGCTCCTCGTATTTTTGTTAAAAGTTCTTTTATGCGTGGACCATATACTCCAAGATCCAAGTGAGGGTATCTTAAAATATCGTGGTAGTGGGTTGTATCAATACAAAATTGATCGAATTTATTTGCAGGGTTTTTCTTTATTAATACTTGAGCAATATAAATTCCAAAGAGGGAGTGGTAAATAGCAGCCGGTGTCGGCGCTTTTTGATTTGTTCCCAACTGCACTTGTAAGGAGCAGCGGGCTAAGAGATTAACAAAAGCGGTCCATTCCTCTAACTGATTTGATTCAATCTCAGCAAAGATATTTTTTTTATCTGCATTTTCTAAGGCTGCATAGGCTTGATTTACTAGTTGCCGCAGTTCGCCTATTTTTTCTTTATCCGAAAGCTGAGTTATCTTTTTCTTTATCTCTAGCATATGATTAAATGCTGTTTCTTCTGATTCAAAATAGGTAGGAGGAACAAACACTGTTATTTTCGAAGGAATAGATTTTTCTGAAGGAGTAGATGTTTCTGCGGGAAATGGAATATTTTCGATAACGATCGGATCGCTAAATGTCCTATCCACGTTTTTCTGGGAAGGAGGAATGATCTCCTTTTTTGCTGCTACAGCCGTTTCCTGGATATTCTTTACAATGTTGGTAAGCGTTTCAATAAGAGGTTTAAGCTTCTCTTGCACTTGCTCTGTGTTTCCAAAATGGCGTTTCAACCGCCCTAAAATACTGTTTACATTTGCCCGCATCCACTGGCGATAGACTTCATTTCCCTGAAGTTCTTTTTGACAGTTTTTGGCAATCCATAAAAGAAGTGAAATTTCCATTCCTGTACGCTTGACGAAGGCGTCGTTCTTGCCTTTTATCCGAAAAAAAAGATCCATCATCTTTTTATCAGTCGGCAGTTGCTTAGACTTCGCTTGTA
Organism: uncultured bacterium; assembly: GCA_964367715.1. Classification (GTDB taxonomy): domain Bacteria; phylum Chlamydiota; class Chlamydiia; order Chlamydiales; family Criblamydiaceae; genus CAYIYO01. The sequence goes on along the minus strand of CAYIYO010000024.1, from coordinate 1,219 downwards.
TAGAATTTTCTTTGTTAGACCGGTCCCTAAGATTAAAATTTTTAAATATTTCTTTGACTTTAGCTGATGCCAACGAACCTCTTATTTCACCTACTATTTCATCTATACCTTGTCTTGTTTTTATTAAATCCACTGCTTTTTTTTCAGGATTTTTAATTTCAAACGCTTTCAACTGTGCGTCGATCAGCACAGGAAGACCTTTAATAAATTCTTGTGAATCGATAGGATCCGACTCTTTAATAAAATTGACTTTACCAAAGTTTTGATTGTTTTCTGTCGATTCCTTATTATTCGAAAGTGTGCGTACTTCGAAAACAACGTTATTGTTTGATCTTTTAGTGACGCGATAAAGCATATTTTCTTTATCATCAAACGAAGGGCGCGACGTAACCACGTTTTTTGCTTGGTTAAAATCTTGCAGTTTTCTATTGGAATCGAAAATACTTGTAATATAACCGCCGGGAAAAGAGACGCTTTCGCCCTCTTTGAGATTGTCTATCTCTTTAGTTAGACGACTTACCATTTGATTAAACAGCTGCTTACGACGCCATTCCCAGGGAGAGGAGTGAATCTCTTCGATATTTTTTTGATAGCCATAAAGTGTTTTAAGCTCTCTAATACTACCCGTTATTTCTTCATTTTGTTCTTGTTTTGACAAAAATGTGATCCAAGTGTTCAAAACAAACGAAAAAGGAAGCCTTTTTTGAGTTTGTGAGAGGGGGTGCCCAATAGGAAAAAGCCTCTCATCAAAAGTATTAAAAATTTCCATCGCGTAGCGCAATTGTAGGGCATCCATAGGAAAAAGGGGGGGGTTCCCTAGGATCCATCGAATAAAGCGCTGAAAACTCTCTATGATTTTATTTAAAAATCCAGGGATTTGATGAAAAGGGCTCAATTCTTCACCAGATTCGATAAGAGCGCATAACCTGTCAACCCTACCTAACTGGGTTTCTTCTTCAGGAAACTTATTAGGGGGGAGAATAGGGGGTGGGTTATCGATTCCATTAAGCGCTTCTAGGAGTATATTTTCAAGAGAAGGGAGGTCTCTTCGTAACGAGGTGGACATAGTTTACAACCTAATTTATTTTATTAAATATAATAACACTATATTTAATAAAATATCAATAATTAAATTATTTTTTACATAAAAACAGTTAATAAGTAAAAAATTTTATTATTATAGACAATTGTATTCAAAAATTGCCTTTTTTGGCTGCGC
>CAYIYO010000023.1:24578-26452 GCA_964367715.1 uncultured bacterium | reverse complement strand
AAGAGCTAGAAAAGGGGCATATCGGTTCTGAATTTAGAAAGTCGTTCTATTTTTTAGGTCGCGAATGCGACCTAAAAAAACTTGGTGCAGCCGCAAGTCAAGCAAAAGATGTGTTCAAATATAAAGATGAAGTTGGAGCCCACTCGCTATTTTTTTGACATGGTGGCGATGATTTGTTGAAGAGAGTCAATTTCTTCTAGGTATTCTTTGCGTTCTTCTTCGATTTTAAGAAGATGCTTTTCTAACAATGCTTCTGCTTCATTTTTTTCGATGCGTTGTTTTTCTTCTAATTCTCGTTGGGCATTAAAGAGACGTTCTTGCATATGAAATTGTGCGCGGCGGGTTTCGTCGAGGACGCTGCATTTTTCGTCGAACTGTTCTTTGAGTTGTTTAAACATTCCTTGGAGCTTGCGATAAGCGGCTGTTTCTTTTTTTGCTGCGGTTGTTGTAGTCTTTTCTTTTTTGAGCTTTAATGCTTCTTTTTCGGATTGCAGTTGTTCAATTTCTTGTGCGTGCACTTGTAACGCAACATCTTTTTCCGCGAGTTGTTGTTGAAGAGCATCGAGAGAGGATTGAAGAGTCGTGAGTTGTTCTTTTAGCGAGACAATGCTTTCTTGATGGATGGACTCTTCGGCTTTTATTTGTTCGAGTTGTTGTTGAAGAGCATCGATTTCTTGAGTAAAGGAGAGGTGCTGTTGTTGGGCATCTTCTGCAATTTTTTGTTTTTCATGCAGTTGATTATTTTTTTCTTGAAGTTGCTGAGTGAAGTCGTGCAGTTGTTGCGTAAGGACCTCCAGCTCTTTCTTTTGCCCTTCTTCTTTTTCCAGCAGTTGACGTTGAAGAGACACCAACGTTTCCGTTTGTTGCTTTATTCCCACTTCTTTTTCTTCTAGATGGAGTTCTAGCGTAAGCGCGCGCTCTTCCTCTTGATGAAGCTTATTTGTTAACGATTGCAATTCTTCTGGAGGAGCTGCGTTTGCTGCTTTGGATTTTGCTTCGAAAAGTTCATCTAGTAGCGTTTTATTGCGTTCGTAGACCATTGAAAGCTCTTGCTGAGCGGCGTCGGCCAGTACTTGAGTGGACTCCACTTTTTCTTTGTATTGGGTGGCTTCTAATTCGATCGCTTTTAATTGTGTATTTGCTTTGGCGCGCTCTTCGATTAATTCTTTTTGGACGCTGCGTATTTTATCATCGAGGAGACGGAGTTGATCGAGATGCGTGTTGGCGTCAGTGACCATTTTTGTGATGAGGGATGAGCCTTCTTCAAAAGATAAGGCCGTGGCGAAAAATGAGAGGGAAAAAGCGAGGAAGACACCGCCGCTCCACACTTGTTGATCTAAAGAAAGAGAAGGAACTTGGTAGAGAAGAACTGCGAGGAGAAGGGCTAGCGAGACAAGCATCCCTTTCTTTTGCCAGCGGACGCAGAGAGGGATCCCTATTAGTCCCACAACGGCAAAAGCGGTATGTGCTTGGCTTCCTTTTATGAGACAGACCGTCACAGTTAGCAGCGTCATGAAAGGGCCGATGGCATTCCAAAACTGTAGTTGTTCGTCGATATTTTTTTGAACTTTTTCCACGGTTAATTCCTCGATCTTAAAAATAAAACATTACACGATTATAGATTTTTTAGCTCGTTCATTTTCAATAGAAATATTAAGTAATAGGGCAATTCCTACAATATTTGCCATCAAGGAGGTTCCTCCCTGACTAAAAAAGGGCAGATTGAGCCCCGTGCTTGGAAGAAGTCCTGAGACGACTCCTAGATTAAGAAATGCTTGAAAGGAGATCAAAAATGAGATCACGCCTGCATAGCAGAAGGCGGCACGATCATTTGCTGTGGCGGCGATATAGAGACCTGTCAGTCCTAGCAGCAT
>CAYIYO010000023.1:0-24478 GCA_964367715.1 uncultured bacterium | reverse complement strand
CGGCACGATCATTTGCTGTGGCGGCGATATAGAGACCTGTCAGTCCTAGCAGCATATAAATGGAAACTAAAGCGAAGATTCCAGCAAATCCGTATTCTTCTGCATAGATGGCGGCGATGTAATCGTTTTGTGCTTCCGGTAAGTAGCTGAGCTTTTGCCAACTTTTTCCTGCCCCTTTTCCCCACATCTGACCCGAGCCTGCGGCGATTTTTGCTTGGTAAGGTTGATGGCCTTTCCCTCTGAGATCCAATTCTGGATGCAAGTAGACCTGTATACGCGCCGTCACATAGGACAGTTGGTAGGCGAAGAGGCCACCCAAGCAGATGCTGACAACTAAAGGCAGTGCCCAAAACTTAAGCGGCATCTTCATCAAAAAGAAAAGGACAACAAGACAGCATCCGATCACTGCTGCGGTGCCATTGTTGGGTTCGATTAAAATTAGTAAAACAGGAATGGCCACCACACCCACAATTTTGATGAAAGCTTGTAGCCCAAAATGGTCGCCTTTAAAAGAAAGGATGCGGTGAATGAAATAGGCGGGGACCACATATTTTACAAATTCAGAGGGTTGAAAATAGAATCCTGCCATTCCGACCCAGCGCTTGGATCCATTGACTTCGCGACCGATCCCTGGAATGAGCGTTAAAACTAATAGAAAGACAAAAAACCAGAACAGAAGAGGACTGCAACGGATGATGTTGCGGTAGCCGATGAACCAGACAAGGGTACCAAGTAGGGTTCCTGCAATGGCATAGCCCAGCTGTTTGAAAAGGGCGGTGTGCGTACTTTTGTCGAGTTCGAGGTCGAGAACTTCAGCGGATGAGGTGCTGAAGATCACGACTAGGCCTGCGACGAGGAGAGTAACTACAAGAACAATTAGAAATTGTCGGTGTCGGATCATCATGTGTTATTGGACACGTATTCTGTCGCCGGGTTTAAGGTTGCGCGCCTTTGCTTCATCTAAGTTGTTCATGCGCAGCAATTCATTCACACTCAATTGAAATTTCTTTGCAATCTTCCACGGGTTGTCGCCTGATTGCAGCGTATAGAATTCGTTTTTATTGTCGTTATAGGAGGCCATTTTGACACTAGTGGGTTCTGATGCTGAGACAGTTCCTTGTTGAGGAATGTGTAGCACTTGACCGATTTTTAGATTGTCGTTTGACAGGTGGTTGGCCTTTTTGATTGCGCCTACTGTCGTGTTGTTAGCGACGGCAATTTTGCTGAGGCTATCTCCGCGTTTGACAGTGATATCAACAGAGCGGTCACTTGCTTCTGACTGCTGTTTGGCTTTTTGTGAGGACGCACTTTGTGTCTGATAAACTTGCTGTCCAATAGCAACTGACTCTTGCGACGTGTTGTTTGGGAAGTGTTGCTTTGCAAGTGTTTCTGACTGGAGAGTCGCTGCGAAGTCTTTGAGTACGGTTTCTACTTCATCGCCGGAAGAGACAACAGTGATCGGCTGCGAGACTTCATTTGTCGAAGCTGCTTGCTTTGCTTCGACGAAGGAGTCGTTGACATTAAACGTTTCTGAGACTCGATCATCATCGGGGTTTGCCGCCATCATAAAGAGAATCGCTAAAATTCCTGTATTTAGTAATACGGCAATAATTATTGTATCACGTCGACTCATCGCACTCCGCTCCTTCTAGAGATCTGCTACACTCTGTTTAAATGCTTCTCCACGATGCACGTAGTCTTTGAACATGTCAAAGCTTGAACATCCTGGCGATAACAGTACTGTGTCCCCTTCACACGACATTTGGGCGGCGGCATGGACAGCCTCGTCGAGGGTGTCGAATCGCGCCACAGGAAAGGCGTGGGAAAGTTCACTTTCAATTTTCTTTGCTGCTTCACCTATCGCACAAATGCCCTTTACTTTTCCAGTAAAGTTTTTAATCCATGGCGTAAAAGGTGTTCCTTTATCGATACCACCGGCGATTAGAACGAGCGTTCCTTCAATTGTTTGTACTGCACGGATGACCGCGTCGATGTTTGTTCCTTTGCTGTCGTTGATAAAATCGACACCATTTACTCTGCGGACAAATTCGATACGATGGGGGGGTTTTGAGAAGGTATCGAATGCCTGAAGAAAGGAGGTGGCGTCGATGCCATAGTGATGACAAAGCGCAAAGGCGGCCATCAAGTTTTCTATTTCGTGACTGATTTTCCCTCGGTATTGAAGAGGCAAAAGAAACGATTTATTTTTTTCGTAAAAAACGGAGGTTCCATCGGTCCATAGTGCGCAGGAGGAATGATATCCATAAAAAAGACAATTATTTTTTTTAAACAAAGAAGAGAAGCCTTCGTACGCGCTTTGTTCGACATAAAGTTGACTCCCCTCTTTTAGAGAGCCCTGAAGACCGGCTTTTGCGGCGGCATAGGCATGCATGGAGTCGTAACGATCTAAGTGATCGGGCGTGATATTTAGCAGCGCAGCCACGTCAAATATTTTCGATGCGAGCGTTTCTAATTGGTACGAACTTAGTTCGATCACAAGCACGGTTTTTTCGTCCGTGTGAAGGAGCTCTTCTGTTAAGGGAGTTCCTACATTACCAACTGCACGGGCCGGAATTCCGCAGGCGTTAAGGATGTGAGCAACAAGAAGAGTGACCGTTGTCTTTCCGTTTGTGCCTGTGATTCCTATCGCTGGCTGTTTGATATCCCGGGCGGCAAGTTCGATCTCCCCTATCACCTCTACGCCTGCCGCACGTGCCTGTTGGACCAATGGATGCTTGCGAGAAATTCCTGGCGATAGGACAAAAAGAGTAAATGCACTAAAATCAATTGTCTGTTGGTCAGAACCACAGATGATCCCGTCTTTTATGAGCTGTTGTACTTCCGAATTTTCTGCAAGAGACGCAATTGCGGCATCGGCAGCGACGACGTGGGCACCTTGTGCATGAAGGTAGCGGCATGCGGAGCGTCCACTTTTTCCCAATCCCAACACAAAATTTTTTTGTTTGTTTCGCATCGTGGCGTCCTACTGAAATTTCAATGAGGCGATTCCAACGATCGCGAGGATGAATCCAATGATCCAAAAGCGGATCACCACTTTTGTTTCAGGCCATCCCTTGTATTCGAAATGGTGGTGAAGAGGAGCGCAAAGGAAGATCCGCTTTCGATCGCGCAGGCGGTAGCTGGCGACTTGAAGAATGACTGATAATGCTTCGGCCACAAAGATTCCTCCAGCAATACCTAGAAGGAGCTCGCGCTTCAATAGCACTGCTGCGGTGCCGAGCATTCCACCTAAGGCTAGTGATCCAGTGTCGCCCATAAAGACTTGGGCGGGATGTCCATTGTACCAGAGAAATCCTAGACAAGCGCCGATGAAGGCGCATAGGAAGATGGCGATTTCCCCACTTCCTTCGACATACGGAATGTTGAGATAGTAGGCGATATCGATGTTATTGCTGACAAAGGCGGTGATGGCAAAGCAGATTCCTACCATGATGAGACATCCGGAGGCTAATCCATCCAATCCATCGGTCAAATTGACCGCGTTGGAGGCTCCTGCAATGACAAACAGCATGAAAAGAGCCATTGCAATTGTGAATGCTCCGGAGGCGATGATGAGTGGATCTTTCACAAAAGGGATATATAGTCGTGAGGCATAGTCTTTAAAGGAGAGTGTCTTTTGGACTGTTACCGTTGCGTCATCTGCACTTTTTGTTCGCACCTGTTCTTTAACAACTGGCGGAGCGTACCAGGTGCCTGTATGAACGATATCTTGGACATTTGTAGAGAGCATATAGCTGGCCACCAAAAGAGAAACGGCTCCTTGAACAAGAAGCTTTTTTCTTCCGGACAATCCTTTGGAGCTTCGGTATTTGAGTTTAAGATAGTCGTCGTAGGCGCCGACGGCTCCTAAAATCACTGTCACAAGAAACAGATGCAGAGTGAACACATGGGTGAGATCCATCCACATCCACATCGACAAAAGGATCGAGAATAAAATTAATATTCCCCCCATCGTTGGGGTATCTTTTTTGTTGTGGTGGAGCTTGCCGAGGAGAGGGCATTCTTCCATGCGGATGGGTTGACCGATCTTCATTTCGTAGAGTTTTTTTATAAAGCGCGGACCCAAAAAGATGCAGATAAAAAGGGAGGTGAGGGCAGCAAGAATCATACGTGTGGAGGTATAGACAAAGACATTTGGAATCTTCATGGCTCCATTGGCTTGCAAAAAATTAATCAGAAAAAAAACCATGTCGACGCCCCTTTCTAAATTGCATATTATACTCAACAAAATTCAGATTTCAATTGTTTTTTGAATTTTTTTCTGTATAATTATTAGTAAAAATAACTTTTACCAAGAATAGGATCCCATGAAAACCTTATTGCGCTCTAATATCCTCACGACAGGATTAGCTATGTTCTCGATGTTTTTCGGCGCAGGAAATGTTGTTTTCCCTCTTGCGATTGGACAACTGACACAGGACATGTCTCCTTTTGCTATTTTTGGATTATTATTGAGTGCTGTCTGCGTTCCTTTTCTTGGGTTGATTGCCATGACACTTTTTGATGGCGACTATAAGGGGTTTTTTAATCGCCTAGGAGTGGCGCCCGGATTTCTCTTGGCACTGTGTATTATGCTCATCATTGGCCCCTTTGGCGCCATTCCGCGGTGTATTACCTTATCCTTTTCGACCATTAGCATGTTTCTTCCGCAAGCCAATTTAATCATTTTCAGTATCATTTCGTGCCTGATCATTTTTGCGTTTACCATTCGATCGAGTACAATCCTTGAAGTATTGGGCTACGTGTTGACTCCATTTTTACTCATCACCTTAGCCCTCATCGTTATCAAGGGATTGCTCACACCATCTGCCGAACTTGTGAGTGGGCTACCTGCAGGCGATGCGTTCTTTCACGGACTAAAAGAAGGGTATCAAACGATGGATCTTTTGGGAGCCTTTTTCTTTTCTACGGTGGTCATCACATGTTTGAAACAGGAAAAGACACTAAGCGAAGGACGCCACTACCGTACCATCATCAAATTGGCACTGAAGGCAAGCTGCATCGGAGCGTTCTTATTGGCAATCTCTTATATTGGCTTTTGCTTAGTGGCGGCAAAGCTCAGTCCTTCACTGCTTGATGTTCGCCAAGATCGCTTGTTGGGTACCATTGCATTAGAAGTCCTCGGCCCTTACGCCGGAATCGTTGCCTCTATTGCCGTGGCACTTGCCTGCTTAACCACAGCCATCGCGTTATCGAATGTGTTTGCGGAGTTTTTGCATCACGAAATCTTCCGTGGAAAAGTGGGCTATGCGCCGAGTCTTGTTGTGACATTGCTCATCACTTTTGTGATGTCAACATTAGAATTTAACGGAATCGTAAAGTTTTTAGGACCGATCCTTTCTGTCTGCTATCCGGCACTCATTGTGCTTAGCCTTGTGAACATTTGCTACAAGTTATACGATTTCAAGCCAGTGAAAACTCCGGTACTGATTGCCTTCGTGTTGACCGTTGTGTTCATGTACATTTAAAGCTAGCGATCGTTCGGATTTTCTCAACGCAGAGACGCGAAGACGCAGAGAGAAAAAGAGAGGAATTACCACAGAGCCCACAGAGATCACAGAGGCATCAATAATTATATAGTTCAAGATTCCCCGAATAAATTTATATACTCAGAATCAAACTCGCGCTCGTACTGGCAACCTTTTGCCCGCGTTGTCCCCATTTAGAAATGGTATCGTGAATGGAAGAAAAGAATAGCTCTTGCGCTTCTACGTCATCATTACAATAAATGAATCCTATGCAGGGTTGATCATAGACTTGAACAAAGGAGTGCGCCAGAGAAGCGGCTTGTTTGGGAAGCTGGTTAACAACGGCTTCCAGCTCTTCGTGGAGTGCGTGGTCTTTTGTAATAATCATCGCACATGCAAAATTCGCTTCTTTTTTTGTCGTTACAAAATAAGGTTCTCCATGCAATATTCCGCTTCCTGCAGCTTCTAAAAGTAGTTTAAACGCTATTTTTAATGCTTCTGGCTCTAATACCGTGCGCATGATGACTGGAGAAAGAGAGTAAAAGAAATTTTCTAACAACAAATCATTGTACTTTACTTCATCTAACGCAAGTAGATCGCGCACGGAACACAAAAGCTCGCTCTGCTTGGTGATCATTCCCCCATTGTAGTCACGGAACTCTCCAATAATACTCGTCAATTCTTTTACTAACACCTGACGTGCTTTATAGAGGTCGATGGAATGGTCTTGGCGTAAGTAGTCCAATTTACTGAGGCGGACGCGAAAAATCGTTGCTTCCTTCGAATATTTTTTTCGTAGCATCCCTAGCATGCGGCAACGATCTTCTAAATACTCTAAAAAGGTACCTGTCTTTTCGAACAAACTTTGAATAGAAGGACTTCCCGGAATGACAACTCTAACAACAATAATCGTAAACAACAGATGGGAGTGACTTTGCTCATCAAAAGAAATGAAGACCTGGGGAAGATCTCTAATGTAACGCAATTGATTGCTCAACGATAGGACATTGCGCATGATCTCTTCTTCATTGCGCGGCATAAAGACGGGATGCAATAAATGTCCAATCCGATCTTTAAGGTCCGCAGGCAACTCTCTTTGCAATAATCCAATTTCTTGACCAGAAAACTTTTCTCCTTCCAATTTTTCAATCTCAAGACTGACCGTACAAATTTTTTCGTTTCCGCGTCGATTGGCGAAGAAGGAGCCTTTGACCACTTTTATTGCAGGGATATAGTTTTGTATTGCAATGAGCAGGTGCTGTTCTTCAAAAATTTCTTTGTCACCAAGGAAATTCACCCCTACCAGAACCGAAAGAACGTTGCGGTACTCATTATCGACAAATACGCGTGCCCGATGCAATTTTAGCCTAAAATGGCGCTTTGCAGGCTCGCTATTGATCGCTTCAAGCAATGACCGACGGAAAAGGTAATGACCACAGATCAATCGGCTAAGGTAGCGCACTTCGCGGTTTCCTTTAAACTCGTCAGAACAGATTACCAGCTGATGCTGCATCTCCATGAAAAGGTCGCGATCGAAATAGGCGGGAAGGCGACGGACCAGTCCTGCCATCTGCTCTTGGATAAGGACCATCTTCTCGTCGACTCCCATTCCTTTGATCTCTAAGATGCGACGCGCAAAGTATCCAGATTCCACACCGAGACGCACTTCCATTTCAATGATCGGAAGGTTTCTTTTTAGCTCAATGAGGTCGGCAAGAGTTTCAATCGATACAATGACTTCACAGACGGTATACACTTCGTGGCCAAAGTCGGGCAGGCGAAAATCTGCAGCATAAATCAATAAGCAGTTAAGGACTTTTCCTGGCACCAAGCTGCGGGTAAACATATCAAAAAACAACTTATATGCATTGGGACGATAGCGAGAAAACAAGAAAAAAGAGAGTGTTTGGTCCGACTCAGCAAAAGGCGAGGTCATCACAAGCGGAAGAAAGGCATTCAACTGGTCGCGAAGATCTTCAATTTCCTCCCCACTCGTCTCCGCAATATCAAAAAAATGGGGGGGTAATATTTTTTTTAGGCATTCGTATATGCCGTTCACATAGAGTATGTGCCGGGCACTGATTTGATTGGGATTGACTAATGTTTCAATTCGTGGGAAGCGCGGATATTCCATTAATGGGTGTCTCCCTTTTCATGCCGTTCTTCTTCGAAAGAAGGATCGGTAACAGCGCGGCGCATTTCTTTGTCTCCAATTGTCGTTCCCTTGCCTTGATCTAAAAAGGAACGGACGTGCAAGGGCACCCCATTCTTTTTTGCGAGACGAATCGAACGTGGATGCAAAATTTTTGCTCCTTTGTCGACAATATTTAGGGCCTCAGAATAAGAAAGATGGGAATGATGGGTGGCCGTTGCATGGATTTTTGGGTCATCCGAAAAAATTCCCGGAACATCTTTATAGAATTCGACCACGGACGCTCCGAGGGCTGCACCGAGGGCAACAGCGCTGGTGTCTGATCCCCCGCGGCCCAAAGTCGTGATTTCCCCCGAACGACTCACGCCTTGAAATCCGGCGACGATGACAATATTTTTTTCATTTAATGCTGCCAACAGGCGTCGCGGTTTGATGTCGATGATACTGGCGTCGGCATGGTGGTCAGAGGTGATAATTCCGGATTGACTTCCTGTAAAGCTGATGGCTTGTTGTCCTTGAGCGGATAGGGCCATTGCTAACAGGGAGATGCTGATGCGTTCACCGACGGTGACGAGCATATCATATTCGCGTTTGGGAGGAGACGGATGGACTTGATGTGCTAATGAAATGAGTTCATCTGTTTTATTTGCCATGGCGCTGACGACGACGACAACATTTTTATTTTGTTGTACTTTTTCGATGATGAGGGTGGCGACATGGGCAAAAGCGGCGGGAGTGGCGACGGAGGCGCCCCCAAATTTCAAGACAACTGTTTCGCGATTCGTATTCATTAGTAACAAGTATTAAAAAATTTATTATAAGTATTAATTATTGTGACGGATCTACCGTTTGGGATTCGATATTTGTTTTTTAGCTGCATCAAAAATTCATAATGAATCACGAACGGTATATCTAGAAAAAAACCATGGGTTCTGGTAAACTTTTGGTTATGCAAGCTTATACCGTTCGTGGTTCAACATTTGATTTTTGAGTCACGTTCGGTATAGTCAGATCTTACATAACTCTTGCAGTCCGGTCAATGGCAAAATAAAGAATTACAATTTTATGTTCGAAATAGAAAAAACATTTACATTTGAAGCGGGCCATGCCCTTCACCATCACGATGGACATTGCCGTCAGCCGCATGGGCATTCCTATATCCTTACGGTTCATCTTCAATCCCCTTCACTGATTGGAGACGGCCCAAAAAGAAACATGGTGATCGACTTTGCCGACATTTCTGCAGTGGTTTCTCCGATGGTCGACACCTATTTTGACCATCGCTGGCTCAACGACACATTAGAGACCGATTCCCCTACCGTGGAGTTTATGTCATCCTGGATTTTTGCTTATTTAAAACCTTTTCTACCTCTTCTGACGGCAGTTTCTTTAAATGAAACGGCCACCTCAAAAGTGACCTATCGCCCTATGGATGCATAGCCTTTTTTAGAAAAATTCTTCCTCTGCGTATATTTTGCAAAGTGGAGGTTGCTTTTTTTCTTTACCTTCTGTTACCCTTGGTGAATTAGTTAGCAAACTGTAGGAGAAACCTTTAAATGTCAGAAACAAATAACAACGGCTGGGAATGCGATAACATCGTCGATGATGTTCAGTTCCAGTTTGAAGACGCACAACTTTTTAAGTCATTACTTGACGGCAGCGCCAAGAAAAAAATCAATCAAACAGATATCACTGAAATGGTTCCCGGTTCCATCCTTAAGGGAAGAATTGTTGAGATTACAAAAGATCACGTCGTTGTTGACGTCGGCCTGAAATCTGAAGGCATGGTTCCTATCTCCGAATTTTCCGATCCTAGCCCCCTTATCCTCGACGGCGAGATCGAAGTTTACCTCGAGCAAGCAGAAGACGACAACGGACAGATCGTCCTTTCAAGAGAAAAAGCAGAACGCCTCCGTCAGTGGGAATACATTCTCGAACATTGTGAAGAAGGTTCCATTGTTACAGGTAAGGTCCTACGCAAAGTTAAAGGTGGCTTGATGGTCGATATCGGAATGGAAGCATTCCTTCCTGGATCACAAATCGACAACAAGCGCATTAAAAACTTGGATGAATACATCAACAAAACGTATGAATTCAAAATTCTCAAGATCAATATCGAAAGAAAGAACGTTGTTGTTTCCCGCCGTGAGCTATTGGAAGCAGAACGTATCTCGAAGAAAGCAGAATTGCTTGAGACAATTAAAGTGGGCGACATCCGTGAAGGAATCGTTAAAAACATCACTGACTTCGGTGTCTTCTTAGACCTCGATGGCATCGATGGCCTCCTCCACATCACGGACATGACATGGAAGCGTATTAAACATCCTTCTGAAATGGTCCATCTTGGCGAAAAATTAGAAGTTTCTATCCTCAGCATCGACAAAGACAAAGGCCGTGTGGCTCTTGGCTTGAAGCAGAAAGGAATGAATCCTTGGGACGAAATCGAAAAGAAATATCCGCAAGGAACACGCGTTAAAGGAAAAATCGTCAACCTCCTTCCTTATGGCGCATTTATCGAAATCGAACCAGGCATCGAAGGATTGATCCACGTCTCCGAAATGTCATGGGTGAAAAACGTAACAGATCCTAGCGAAGTTGTGAAAAAAGGCGACGAAGTCGAAGCAATTGTTCTTTCTATCCAAAAAGAAGAAGGAAAAATCTCTTTGGGGATCAAGCAAACAGAACACAATCCTTGGGATGATGTCGAAGCGAAATACCCTGTCGACACAAACGTGAAAGCAGAGATCCGCAACCTCACCAACTATGGTGCGTTTGTTGAACTCGAGCCAGGCGTAGAAGGATTAATTCACATTTCCGACCTCAGCTGGATCAAAAAGGTGTCACATCCTTCAGAAATCCTACAGAAAGGCGATGTTGTGAACGCTGTTGTTCTCTCTGTCGACCGCGAAAGCAAAAAAATCACCCTCGGCGTTAAGCAATTGACAACCAATCCTTGGGAAGACATCGAAAAAACTATTCCTGTTGACTCTGTCGTCAAAGGAAAAGTCACAAAGATTACAGCTTTTGGTGCATTTGTTGAGTTGGATAATGGCCTAGAAGGATTGATCCACGTAACAGAACTATCGGACAAAGCGTTCGGTAAAGTCGAAGACGTGGTTGCTAAGGGCGATACTGTGACAGCGAAAGTCATTAAGTTGGATCCTGAGCACAAAAAAATCGCTCTTTCAATCAAAGAATACCAAATCGAGCAAAACGATGGCAGCGAAGACGACATCGTTCTTAGCGCTGAAGTAAGAAAACCTGGCGACGCCGCGGCGAAGCAGAAAAAGGGAAAAACTGCAGCGAAGAAGAAAGACGTCGACGGCGATGACACTGCGCACGAAGGGGAACAACAGGAAGCAGAACAGGCAGAAAAGGCGTAATCGCCGCTGCCTGGGCATCTACCTATTGACCCTAGGAGAGAACGCCACAGGCAACCCGACATAATGGTATGTCGGGACCTGTGGCGTCTTTGTATCCGCTCATTCCAGTTTGAGTGGAACTCCCAAAAGCGTTTCCAGCCGCTGTTGGGGATAGCTAGTTAATATAATTATATGAACGTTAGAGGCAAAAAAGCATGAACAAAGACCTTGTTTCCATATTCGAATATCTAGAGAGAGAAAAAGGCATTCAACGCAGCATCGTCATCCAAGCGATCGAAGAATCCTTATGCGCTGCGGCACAAAAAAACATTACGGGCGCCTCTAATGTCACCGTTACCATCAATCCAAAGACAGGAAATATCGATGTTTTATGCGAAAAAGAAATCGTCGATAAAGCCGAAGTTCCTGCTCAAGAAATTTCTCTTGAAGATGCGCGCCTGATCGATCCCGACTGCCAAATTGGACAATTTATCGATATCGTCGTCACACCGAAAGATTTTGGACGTATCGCTGCCCAAAAGGCACGACAAATTATTACGAAAAAGTTACGTCATGCGGAGCGCGATGTGATTCATGAAGAGTACCGCGACCGTGTGAACGAGCTGATTTCAGGAACCGTCAAGCGTTTTGTCCGTGGATCGAACATCATTGTCGATTTAGGAAAGGTCGAAGCGATCATGCCGATGAAAGAATATCCTAAAACAGAGCACTATAATGTCGGCGACCGCGTATTTGCTGTTCTCCTTGGGGTAAACGAGACCGAAGGCGGCGGTGCGGAAGTAATTTTATCTCGTAGCAGTCCTGAATTTGTGCGTCAGCTGATGATTCAAGAAGTTCCAGAGATTAGCGATGGTGTCATCGTTATCGAACGGATCGTACGTGAAGCGGGCTACAGAACAAAATTGATTGTACGCACCAACGACAGCAAAGTTGATCCTGTCGGCGCTTGCGTGGGAATGCGTGGAATGCGTGTGAAGAACGTTGTACGAGAGCTTCATAACGAAAAAATCGACATCATTCCTTATGCAGAAGACGCAATCGAACTTTTACAAAATGCACTTGCACCAATAGAAATTAAAAAGATCAGTATCAATGAAGAAGACCGTATTATTTCGATCGTTGTCGAAGACCTCGATTATGCGTCAGTCATTGGTAAAGGTGGAAAAAACGTTTACCTCAACGGCAAGTTAATCGGCTATGAGCTTGAAGTGCAGCGTATGTCTGACTACAAGCGCATGATTGCTGTACAACAGTCGGAACTAGCGGAGTCGGACGATACCTCTCTTGACGAACCCCTTACAGGGATTGAAGGGATTAATTCGCTCATCTTCGAACATCTCGTTGCGGAAGGATTTAATACTCCTAGAGCCCTATTGACAATGACTCCGGAAAAACTTGCTGGAATCCCTGGCATTAGTCTTGAGATGGCAGATAAAATCATCGAGCAAATAAGAAAACAGAGGATGTAACCCCTTGGCTAAGAACATAAAACTTAATATTAAAAATTCTCAGATTGCACAAGCGTTAAACCTTGGCGGTGTGAAAGACAAGCTCGCCAAGAAAAAGGCGGAAACAGAAGAAGTTCCTTCCTCCCCTGTTGCTCCTGTAGAATCGACGCCTGCTCCGGCTCCTGTCGTTGCTTCCGAAACAGCGAAAAAAGCAAAAAAAGAGCCGACGAAGGCCGTTGTTAAGCAAAAAACAGTAGAAGCCCCTGTCTTAGAAGCGGCGAAAGACGATGCACCGAAAGCAAAAGCACGTTCGAAATCTGTCTTTGCAGGCGGTATCGAACAAACGGAAGCTTCTCATGGCGTTGAGCTAGAAGAAGCGGCCTCTTTTGTTGAAGAACAAGAAGTCTATTCTGAGCCAGAAATTGTTGAAGAGCCTGTGTTTGTTGTAGAAGAGGTCTTTATTGAAGAAGCACCTGCTCCTTCGCCAGTTAAAGAAGCACCTATTTCTCCTGTGATCGAAGAAGCACCTGCGCCAAAACCTGTAGTTGCGGAACCAACTCCAGTGGAAGCTCCGAGAAAACCTATCGTTGCCCACGACAAACGTCGTGAACCAATTAAATGGGAAACGAAACCTGCTGCTTCTTACCAGCACCAAGCCCCTGCTGTTCGTTTAGGACCTACAGGACGACACGTCAACGACCTTTTGCCGAAAAAAGCTCCCCCTGCTCCGAAACCTGCCGAAACAAAACCTTCTGTTTCCGACAAGCCAACAGATGCGCGCGGTCCATTAAAAACAAAAGAAGAAGAGTCTGCTGACGCCAAGAAAAAAGGCTTTAAACCAGCGCCAAAAGCGAAAGAGTTTAAAGATATGAAGCCGGCAAAGCGCTCGACATTGTCGTCAGACAATGGACGTGATCGCTATGGACGTGATGCTGACGGTGAAAGCCGTTGGAGAAAGAAGCGTTCAAAGAACAAGTATGTACAAGAAGATACAACGATCCGTCCTACTTCGTTGAAAGTCCGTCTTCCGATTACGATCAAAGATCTCGCCGCAGAGATGAAGCTCAAAGCGTCACAACTGATTGAAAAATTGTTCATGCAAGGTATCGCCCTGACATTGAACGATCTTCTTGATGACGAAACGACATTACAATTATTGGGACATGAGTTCGGCTGTGAAATCACTATTGATACGACGGAAGCGGAACGTATCGCAATTACAGACAAAACTGTAATGGAAGAAATTGCTGCGACAGAAGAAGAAAAGTTGATGATTCGTGCGCCTGTCGTTGCCTTCATGGGACACGTCGACCACGGAAAAACAAGCTTGATTGATGCGATCCGTAAGAGCAACCGTGTCGCGGGTGAAGCAGGTGCGATCACTCAGCATATCGGTGCCTTTACATGTTCAACAACAGTGGGAAACATCACTGTCCTCGATACTCCTGGTCACGAAGCGTTTCATGCAATGCGTGCCCGTGGTGCTGACGTCACGGATATTGTGGTCCTTGTTGTCGCTGGTGATGAAGGAATGCGCGCACAGACGATAGAAGCGGTCCAGCATGCGAAAAATGCCGGTGTGACCATCGTTGTGGCAATCAATAAATGCGACAAGCCGAACTTTAATCCAGAACAGGTCTATCGTCAACTTTCCGACCAAGAGCTTCTTCCAGAAGTCTGGGGTGGACAGACGATTACGATCAATTGCTCTGCGGTGACGGGTGAAGGCATTCCTGAACTTCTTGAGATGTTAGCGCTACAAGCCGAAGTCCTTGAGCTTCAAGCGAATCCATCGACACGTGCACGTGGGATGGTATTAGAATCCGAAATGCATAAAGGGATGGGTGCTGTTGCGACTGTTCTCGTGCAGAACGGAACATTGAAATATGGCGATGCGCTTGTGTTCGACCGCTCATGGGGACGCGTCAAAACAATGCAAGACGAGCACAGCCGCTCCGTCACCTCTGCTGGACCTTCCACTCCTGTCGAAATCACAGGTTTGTCAATGCTTCCTACTGCAGGTGAAGAGTTCATCGTCGTTGCAACAGAAAAAGAAGCACGCGACATCTCTAATGAGAGAGCAGAAAAAGGCATTTTTGGATTGCAGCAGCGTAAAGCGATCAACATCGAAAACATGGTCAGCCATGCATCTGATAAAGAGAAGAAAGTTCTTAATATTATCTTGCGTGCGGACGTACAAGGATCCCTTGAAGCGGTAAAGACTGCGCTAGAGAAGATTCATTCCGACAAAGTTATCGTCAACATCATCTCAAGCAGTGTGGGTGAGGTGACGGAGTCGGATGCACAGTTAGCGAATGCATCGAAAGCGGTGATTATTGGATTCCATTCAAAAATTGAAAGCCATGCAGAAAAGATTATTAAACAATATGGCGTTCAAGTCAGCTTGTTTGATGTTATTTATCATGCGATTGATGCCACTAAAGAGATGATGGCTAATACGCTTGACAAGCTTGCGCAAGAGGTGGAGAAAGGAAAAGCCGAAGTGCGTGCGATTTTCAAATCTTCGCATCATGGTGTCATTGCCGGTTGTTATGTATTGGAAGGGCCGATTGTTCGTAACCAAAGCTTACGCATCATACGCCAAGGAAAGGAAGTCTGGAAAGGACCGATCTCTTCCTTACGCCGCGTAAAAGAAGACGTGAAAGAAATCCAAAAAGGTTTCGAATGCGGTATTCTTTTAAGCACGAACGATATTAAGGAAGGCGACATCCTTGAAACTTATGAAACCATCTACATCAAACAACAGCTTTAAACTATGACAAAACAAAGAACTGTAAGACTAAACTCCCTACTTAAAGAGGTTATCTCTGATGTCATTCGTACGCATGTGAAAAATCCTTCCGTTTCCGGATTGATCACTGTCACCCGCGTCGACATCACGAAAGACCTTCATTATGCCAAAGTGTACATTAGCGTCATTGGGGATGAAACACAGAAGCTCGAAACGATGAAAGCCCTGCGCTCCGCGGCAGGCTTCATCGCTGTTACCGCCTCTAAAATGGTTGTGATGCGCTACTTTCCTGAACTCACCTTTGTCTTGGATGACAGTGTCGATAAGCAAATGCGCATCGAAACACTGTTGAAAGAGATCCGTGATGAACAAGGAAGCCGCCCTCCTTCTGAAGAAGAATCGGATTCAGACGAAGCGTCTGATAACGAAGAAGCTGACGACCAAGAAGAAAGCGAGAAAGAATAGATGACCGCACAAGCAGAAGGAATCCTTCTCGTCAACAAACAGCCCGGTAAAACAGCCTTCAGCCTCGTCGCCATGTTGCGACGACGCCTCGGCGTAAAAACGATTGGGCATGCGGGGACGTTAGATCCTTTTGCTACCGGTGTGATGGTCATGTTAATTGGAAAAAACTTTACGCGACAATCCAATTCTTTTCTTAACGAAAGCAAAGAATACACGGCACGCGTCCATCTAGGCATCGAAACGGACAGCTACGACTGCGATGGAATCATCAGAGCAGAAAATCCGTACGTTCCGACGCTAGAGCAAATCACAGCCGCACTCCAGCATTTCCAAGGCGAAATTGAACAAACGCCTCCGATGTTTTCTGCAAAGAAACAGAAAGGAAAAAAGCTGTACGAACTGGCGCGTCAAGGCATCGAAGTCGAACGCCCCCCTGTCAAAGTGACGCTAGAGACAACGTTCCTCAATTACGAATACCCCCACCTCGACATTAAAGTAAGCTGTAGCAAAGGCACCTATATCCGTAGTATCGCATTTGATTTGGGACGTATGCTCGGATGCGGCGGACACCTCACGAAGCTTGTCAGAACGCGTAGTGGCCGTTTTTCGATCGACCACTGCCTCGATGGCATGCTTTTAGAAAGCGAAACGACCGATCCCCAGCTCATCATCGACAGATTACAGCGAATATAATTTATACCGAGGAACAGCTGAAATTTTATATGCATTGCGGAAGCAATGCTACTTTTTTGGTGGCATTGCTTCCGCAATGCATTTCTTCTTCTAATTAGTTCCCAGGGTAGATTCGCTACGCTCTCAACCCTGGGCTACTATTGTTACATCGCTACCGCGATGAAAAATTTATGACAGACGCTGTGACCGATTACCTCTTTTCTCCTTTTCATCTCGTTTTGAATTGACAACTCCTTATTTTTTAAGTAAAAATTATTCTATTAAAAAATAAGGACGCTACCATGACACTCTCTGCGATTATTGGATGGGGAACCGATCCCATTTTAGATCAAGTAAAAATTTCTGTAAAAAAAGAAAAAGCGATTGGTATTGCCTTGATTACGGTCGGTACTCTGGGTTTACTTTATGCGGCTACAACCATTCCATGGAAACGCTATGGGATGCGTGTGGCGCAGGCAACCCCCTTTTTCCAACAAGAGTTAAAAAAATTTGAAGATGAACTGGAAGCGCAAAACTTTAAAGATATAGACACTTCTACAATCATTACATCCATGCCTGCAGAAGGAAAATCCAAAGAAGAGATTTTAGCATGCCTATCCACAATCAAAGGGTCTTCAGGAAATGGAAAAAATTCGGGTGCTGTTTATATCGAAAATTCTGAACTCGATGCGCTCATCAATGAGGTCAACGCCTTAGCAATCCGTACTAACCCCCTACATCTTAGCCTCTGCCCCACTCTACGTCGTTTAGAAACAGAAGTGATCGCTATGACCGCTTCGCTCTTTAATGGAGATTTGCAGGTACGAGGAAATGTCACGACAGGAGGAACATTAAGCATTCTTCACGCTGTCTATACTGCTCGTGAGCGCGCAAAAGAGCAATTAGGAATCGCAAGTGGCTGGCAAATGATTGTTCCGAGCACAGCCCACCCTGCGTTTGATAAAGCGGCAACGATGTTTTGCATCGAAATCGTTCGCATTCCGGTTCATCCACAAGGACATACCGACGCATTTAAAGCGGATGTTGATGGAATGCTAAACGCCATCACCTCTAAAACAATTTTCATGGCAGGATCTTTCCCTTCTTTTCCACATGGAATGATCGATCCTATCGACGAATTATCCAACCGCCTAGAAAGTGTTGACCCTGATAAAAAAATTGGACTTCATATCGATGCGTGTTTAGGTGGATTTTGCCTTCCCTGGATTACTCATTCGCAAACGCTGCAAAAACTCGACGCTCCCCTTGGATTTGACAATCCACGTGTGACAAGTATCTCTGCCGATACGCACAAATATGGGTACGACAAAAAAGGGTCGTCTGTGGTCCTTTACCGAAATGAAGAGTGGTATTCTTCCCAAATTTTCACCACAACGGAATGGTCAGGTGGAATCTATACCAGTCCTACTTTTGAGGGTAGCCGTGCTGGAAGTAATATTGCAACCGCGTGGGCGGTAATGAATTATTTTGGAAAAGAAAAATACGTGGAAGCGACAGAAAAAATTCTAGGGACGGCACAAGGGATCGTTGAAAAATGTAGAGATCATCCTGATATCGAAATTTTAGGTAATCCAAGAGGGATGGTCGTTGCATTTGCCTCAAAAAATCCAGAGTTAAACATCTATGATATGTTGGAAGAGATGAAAGCAAAGGGATGGTATCTTAGTCCTCTACAAAATCCGCCTGCTTTCCATTTATGCGTTACAGCTGTCCACGGATACAACACAAATTTTGTTGAAAACTTCATGGAAGAGCTAAATGCTTCGATAGAAGCAGTAAAAGCCTATCCTCTCGAACGGAGGGGTAAAAAAGGAGAAGCACATGTGTATGGAACGAATGCCAAACTTGGATTAAGTAGGTTTGTCAAGCCGATCGCTCATCGTTATTGGGTAGTAAATGCACGCCCTATTCCATCAAAATAAAATTTATTATTTTGAATCACGTTTGGTGCATAGCGACTCACATATTTTAATTTTCTAAAAAGGGAATTTATCCTACAATTCTCGCATGCTTTATACCCCCATTGTTGGATCCTTAGGTTACATCCTTTCTCCTGACCGTAAAGAAGTGTTGATGGTTCACCGTTGTGCGCGGCAAGAAGACGAACATCTAGGCAAATATAATGGCCTGGGTGGGAAGATGGAAAGCAATGAAGACATTTGCACGTGCATGACCCGAGAAATTATGGAAGAGGCAGGTATTTGTGTGACAAAGATGTCGTTGCGTGGAACCATCAATTGGAGTGGTTTTGGGAAAAAAGGTGAGGATTGGTTTGGATTTATTTTTCTTATCACCGCTTTTGAAGGAATTCCTTACAAAAAAAACGTAGAAGGATTTCTTGAATGGATTCCTTTAGACCGCCTGCATCTGCTTCCTATGTGGGAAGGTGACAAGTATTTTCTTCCATTAGTCTTTGATGAGGATCCGCGCCCGTTTCACGGCAATATGCCGTGGAAAGACGGAAAGCCGTTAGGGTGGGACTACGTTCGCTTATAGAAAATTCTCTAGAAAAAAATTCATAAACAAGCTATGCTTGTTCTCCATTAAGCCCTTTGCCAAAGAAATATTATGTTGCCATTATTTAAAGAAAAAAATGTGGATGACGCCTTTGTCGCCTCTACTCCGTCCAATACAAATGCTCCTTTTCGCATTGAAGGAAATAAGATTCATTTCATCAGCTTAGGCTGTCCGCGTAACCTTGTTGACAGCGAGGTCATGCTGGGTATTCTTTTGCGTGCCGGCTACGAAGCAACGGAGGCGCTGGAAGATGCTGATTTTATTGTCATCAACACGTGTGGATTCCTTCAAGCGTCCCGCGATGAGTCCTTAACGACAATTGAAGAAGCTTTAGGCAACCGTAAGACCACAGCAAAGTTGATTGTGACAGGATGTATGGTCCAAACGCATAGCAAAGAGATCACAGAGCGTTTTCCTAAGGTCGACTACCTTCTTGGCTCAGGCGATGTAGAAGGGATTCTCAAAGCCGTGCAATCGCAAGAGCAAGGGGCAATGATCACAACAGCGCGTAGCTATCTTGAAGCGGGAGAAATTCCTCGTCAGCTCTCGACTCCTAAGCATTTTGCCTACCTCAAGATTGCGGAAGGTTGCCGCAAGCGCTGCGCGTATTGCATCATCCCCACAATTAAGGGACCGCTAAAAAGCAAGACGCAAGATCAGATTTTGAAGGAGTTCCGTCTTCTTCTGCAGCAAGGCGCAAAAGAAATTATTTTAATTGCGCAAGATCTAGGCGATTGGGGCAAGGATGCCGGCTACCTGCGTTCGGATGGACTTCTCCACCTATTAAAAGAAATTTTGAAAGAAGAAGGTGACTACTGGCTACGCCTCCTTTATTTGTATCCAGATGAAATCACCGACGAGTTGATTGCGTTGATGAAAGCTGATAAACGCATTTGTCCTTACCTTGACATGCCAATCCAGCACATCAACAACGATGTATTAAAATCGATGCACCGCGCAACGTCAAAAGAACAAGTCGTTTCTATCATTACAAAATTGCGCGCAGAGATTCCTGAAATCAGTATTCGTACAAGCTTCATCGTAGGATTCCCAGGGGAAACCGATGAACAGTTTAACGAACTCGTTACTTTCCTTGAGGAATATCCATTGGATAACGTAGGAATCTTTAAGTATTCGCAAGAGCCGGGCAGCCGTGCGGCAGAAATGGAAAATCAAATTCCAGAAGCCATCAAAGAAGCACGCCATGCCATTTTAATGCAAGTGCAGCAAAAAGTGTTGGCGACAACGATGCAAAAAATGATTGGACAGCAGCTAGAAGTAATCGTAGAAGGATATCATCCTGAAACAGAACTGCTAATGCGTGCACGCCATCGCGGCCAGTGCCCAGAGATTGATGGACAAATCCTCATCAACGATGCAAGAAAAGTCAAAGCCTTTGGCGAACGCTATGTAGTGGAAATCACAGATGTCGCCGGATACGACCTTGTGGGAAGAGCAATTCGTCCTGTGAAACCTCCGGCATCAAGGCTCGCATGCTGCTAAATAAGGGAGATACCGTCGTCGTCACGATCAAATCGCTTTCTTCCGAAGGCGACGGTGTCGGCTCCTACGAGGGACTCACCCTTTTTGTTCCCGGAGCACTTCCTACCGAAACGGTGCGTGTTCAAATTGACACATGCAAAAGCAATTATGCACGTGGGGAGCTGAAAGAAGTTTTAACGTCTTCCGCAGAACGCGCGACGCCTCCTTGCCCTGTTTTTGGGCAGTGCGGCGGATGCCAGCTGATGCATCTGGAATATGCTGGACAACTGCGGGCTAAACACGCGCGTGTGGTCAATGCAATGGAGCGCATCGGCAACTTTAAAGGAATCGCTGTCAATCCTTGTATTCCCTCTCCTTCTCCGCTTCACTATCGTAACAAAATACAGCTTCCCACCGCGCTGCAAGAAGGAAAACTTGCACTAGGACTGTACCAACGCAATTCGCATGCCATCGTTCCTGTTGACGGATGCGCAATCCACTGTGCATTAGGAGAATCCGTCTTTAGCCGCGTGAAAGCCCTTTTAAGTACTTCTTCCATTACTCCTTACGATGAAACAACAGGCAAGGGGGAATTGCGCCACCTTCTGATTAAAACCGCTGTGAATAGCAACACATGCCTTGTTGTGTTCATCACAAAAGGAAATGCCTCAGAAAAATTTAAAGCACTTGCGCAGAAGATCATTGCGTCGATCCCTGAAGTAAAAGGGGTGTTTGAAAATATCAATCGCCGTCAAGACAATGTGATTCTAGGAAACGCCTTTACTCTATTGGCAGGAGCCCCATACCTCACTGAAACTCTATGCTCTCTTCGCTTCAACGTCTCCCCTGCTTCCTTCTTTCAGGTCAATCCGCACCAAGCAGAAAATCTCTACCAAAAAGCAATTGCCCTCGGGGCACTTACAGGAAATGAAATAATTGTCGACGCCTATTGCGGTGTGGGAACCTTAACCATCATCGCTGCGCAACAAGCAAAAGAAGCGATTGGGATCGAATGCATCCCTGAAGCGATCCAAGATGCGAATAAAAATGCAGTGATGAATCAACAAACAAACTGCCGCTTCATTCTAGGCAAAACGGAATATAAAATCGGTTCTATCAAAAAAGCAGATGTCGTCTTCCTCAATCCTCCGAGAAAAGGATGCGATCCAGCCGTCATTAACGCTGTGAGCGCTCTTAATCCGAAGACTATCGTCTACATTTCGTGCGATCCTGCCACCTTGGCGCGCGATTGCGCTCTTTTTCACCAAAAAGGCTATTCCCCTACTGAAATTCAACCTTTTGACATGTTTCCGCAGACGATGCATGTCGAAACGGTGATTCAATTGCGTCGCAAAGACCATTAAACTAAAAAAATAGTTTACAAAACCTCCTCAACATGTCCCAAAAGACGCACTATCTAAATCTTATTTAAGATTCCCTTGCTATTGAATGAAGGGGCATGGTAAAATAAAATTAATTCAAAGTTAGCAAAAGTATGCTGATTTGAACCCCCAGATACGTTGATGCATCAGTATGATGCTCTAATCTGTAAGGTATTTTACCAAGCAGCGTTGATGGATTAGATTGAAAAGAGTGTTCAACACCAATGTTATAGATTTCCTTCCGTATTTCCCCATAAAGGCATCCGGTATCGTTATCCAATAAGTTGTGAGAACGCTCGCTTACGAGGTTTTTTTTATATGAAATTATATGTTGGCAACATTCCACATAGCATGAGCGAAGATGAGCTAAAGCAAGTTTTCGAAGAGTCTGGCACTGTCGTTAGTGCAAAAATCATCATGGACAGAGATACAGGACGTTCCAGAGGCTTCGGCTTTGTTGAAATGTCTAACAGTCAAGAAGGCCAAAACGCCATTTCGACATTCCACGGTAAAGAAGTCAATGGCCGCGCGCTTACAGTAAACGAAGCTCGCCCACAACAACCACGTAGTGGTAGTGGCATGGGTGGCGGTCGCGATCGCGATTCCCGTTCCCCACGCTCTAACATGTCACAGCGCTGGTAATCACCCCACTTTTTGGTATGGATCTTTGGTCCATACCATTTTTTTTACTCAAATTTAAAATAATTTTTATTATTTCCCTCTCCTCTTCTGCGATCCTAATCAATATAATTATGGCGGTCTTTCAGACCTCAATATATTTTTCTTTCTTATCCAGGCCTTCACTCTGCTCCGCTGCGTTCCGACCTTTGCTGTAAGATGCCGGCTCTTTGAGCCTGATGCAAATCACTATCTACTTATACCGAGGAGCAGCTGAAATTTTGATTTAGACCACTCTGAAAGCACCCGCCGTTGCCGCATCGCAAATAGGTTCATATTGCTAATATTGACCTATTTGCGATGCGGGAACCCCAGGGCTTTGACGCGTTCAAAAATCTAAATTTTGAGTCACGTTCGGTATATAGTAATCAGTCACGGGGTCGATCATAAGTTTTTCATCACGGCAGCGATGCAAAACTTATGATCGACCCCGTGACTGATTACTATTTCAATTAATTTTATCATTTCTTAATAAAATTTTTATTATACATATATAAATATTTAGTAAAATTAAGAGTGTTAAATAAAAATAGGAGGAGATAATAATGTCTAGTATTACATTTAAAGAAGAATCATCGAATGCATTTAAAGATGGGGTCATCGAACTTGGAGAAAAAGGAACTGAGTTCTTTGAAGGACATAAGATCGCTTTAAATGGATTAGGCTATATTCCATTGGTAGGAACAATTATAGGAATTGCAAGAGTCATTTTTTACAGCATTCAACTATATGAAGATTTAAAAACAACGGATGTTGATAATGAAGAGAATACATCTAATTTAAAAGAAAAAATTGATAGGGGATTTGGAGAAATTTTTCTTTTAGGTTGGGCTTTTATTATCCCTGACATCTTTTTTAGTGAAAAGAGTGCAGGTTGTGTTCCCATTGAAGAATCTTGGGAAGAAAGTCTCTGCTCTGATGATGATGATAATACAGAACTTCACAACTCTATTATCTATTAAGATCCTAAGAAATTTAATCAAACGACTCGGAAGTTTTTAAACTGCCAAGGGTCGGTTTTATCGAGGTCTTCTTTGAAAAGAAGATCTCGTCCTTCTAAAGGAGTCCAATCACTGTACTCCCCTTTTACTTCTCCCAGATAAGGATAAGCAACTTCGATGCAGCGTTCGAAGTCCATCTGGTCAGCTTCTACAAGCCCTGCCTTAGGATTCTCTATTGCCCATACCATTCCTGCGAGGACAGAGCTCGACACTTGTAAGCTTGTTGCATTATTGTAGGGAGCAAGTTCACGTGCTTCTTGTGTGCTTAGCTGGGATCCATACCAGTAGGCGCCTTTAGGGTGGCCCATTAAGAGGACTCCGAGCTCATCGACACCATCGACTACTTCTTCTACCATTAGGCGTTGATTTTCTTGAGGAATCCATGTTCTTCCAGCTAGCTCGTGCAAAGAGACAATGGCATCATTGCACGGATGATAGGCATAGTGACAGGTCGGACGATAAAGAAGGTCCCCCTTTTCATCTTTTAATGTAAAATAGTCGGAAATTGAGATGGCTTCGTTATGAGTGATCAGAAAGCCATGAAAAGGACCGGATTGAGGAGCCCAGGTGCGGATGCGGACGGAGGCGCCTGGACGATTCAAGTAAATGGCGGATCCGCATCCATTTGCATGGCGGCGTCCATCTTCAGGCCAATGGGACTCATGGGAACCCCAGCCCAGCTCCGCTGGTTGGCATCCTTCGCTGATAAAGCCATCAACGGACCACGTATTGACAAATTCACCCGGCTTTTTTTGGATGGTGCTCACTTGGAAGTCGCGTTCGGCAATGTGAACGACCTTAATCTCTAGCTTCATTGCCAGTTCTGCCCATCCTTTTTGATCAGTCGGAATAGTGACCTCGCCAAAGACATCTTGAGCGACATTTAATAGTGCTTTTTTGACAAAGTGAGAGACCAATCCTGGATTAACGCCGTGGGCGACGACAGCTGTGGTCGGTTTTTTGTGATTTTTTCGGATATCGAGCGCTTCTTCTCTATGGGCATAATTGGAACGTTGATCGAGAGTAAGTTTAGCAT
>CAYIYO010000022.1:0-27180 GCA_964367715.1 uncultured bacterium | reverse complement strand
AACAATTTATTTTATAGCTTGACGCGTATGCGCTGCCGCGATGAATGCATAAAAACAATACCCACGCCTTAAGTGATGTCCCCCGTGACCGATTAGGTGACTTCGCGAGTAAAAATATGTCGTTAAGGTCTTTGGTGTCGTTATGGTCGTTTAAACCAAAAGCTCAGCTAGACAAATTACTTTGTGTTATAAGGGAAGCCCATTCGAGCCAAGAGATAGCGTCCGATTAAAAAAGGATGCGTCAATAGATACCAAGCAAAATTACCCCACCCCACACCAGGAACAGGCTTTTTTATTGGCGTAGCCTTCATTAAAAGGGCGTCATCGATCCAATACTGGTGCACAGGAAAAAAGGGGACAGGAAGGGCATCAACACCAAAAAAACCAACATTTGTTGTCTCTTCACCGATTGCGAGATCTCCGTTAATCACACCGCATTCATAGACTTCTGTTTGTGTGGCAAAGGGGGGAGCGGGACTATAAGAACCGACTTTTCTTAGCAAAGAAGTGCGAAGGCCTGTTTCTTCAAAAAGCTCTCTGATGACAGCATCATCTGGGTTTTCATTAAAGTCGACTCCACCACCGGGTAATACCCATATAGGAACGTCGCGTCGTTTGATTAAAAGAACTTTTTTTTTGTTTTCACTGAAGACGATGCCGATGGCGGCTTGCGATGCTAGCGGCATAGGAAACCCGAAACTCAGGTTGATAAAAAATGCCCAGGATAGGACTCGAACCTACACACCTTACGGCACCAGAACCTAAATCTGGCGTGTCTACCAATTTCACCACCTGGGCAAGAGGGGTTAAGCGTAAATGCTAAAGGGTTTTTGCATTTTAGTCAAATGGATAGAGAAAAAAAATCTTAAAAAGTAACGCATAGACTAACGGTCAGAGTTTTATGTAATCGTTTCGATCGTTTAAAGACTATCTTAAAATAAAGTTTATGTATTAAAGAGGGTTGTTTTTATCTATTTTTATATGTTATATTAGTTTTGACTTTAAAAGGATTTATTATGTTAACACAAAATGTAACTAAAGAAAGAGACTGGTCTCCTAATGATTTTAAAGAAAAGCCAATTAAAATTGAAATAGCGGCTGACCAAAAAGTAGCGAAAGTTGCTCTTCTCATTTTAGGCGTGACTTTGGTTGTTTTAGCCTCCTCTCTTCTTGCTTCCGTGACAGTATTTTTAGTTACAGGAGCCGTTGCTGCTTTAATCACAGCAGCTGCCTTGACAGGAACAGCACTTCTCGTTTCAGTTGTTGCTTGCGCAGTTGTTCTAAGTATGAAAGCCAATAGAAAAAATATTGAAACTGTTTTAGACGATAAAAAGCAAACATGGGCAATTAAAACCTATTTGTTTTTAAGACAAAAAGAAGAGTATGTAGACTTTAAAAAAGTGCCTTTTCAACTATATATTGAAGACGATCAGGGTGTGTGGCGAAGAAATGAAACTCTCATCACCCAAACGGTGAAAGATTTAGAAAATC
This sequence comes from uncultured bacterium, assembly GCA_964367715.1. Taxonomy (GTDB): domain Bacteria; phylum Chlamydiota; class Chlamydiia; order Chlamydiales; family Criblamydiaceae; genus CAYIYO01. The sequence goes on along the minus strand of CAYIYO010000022.1, from coordinate 25,689 downwards.
AATCGAATGGAGCAGACATCGAGTTGTTTAACAAGCTCTTGAGAATTTCTCACATAGAATACAATTGGTTGTTGGGCGAGGCAATTAAAGACCACGATAGGCTTGCCGCTGAAAGATCTCGGAGTGGCAGATGTCCACCACTTCCTGTTCTTTCTATTAATGAATTACTAATTAATAGCATAAAATCCAGATAGAAACTTCTATTCTATTGCATCCTCTAGCAATTGTATCAGACCGTTTGCGTGCTCCTGCAAATTAATTTTTAAGTCGAGAACTTGAATATTTCCCTCCCATTCATTTTCCAACGAAGGATAGAGGGTAAATTGAAAGGTAATATGTGCAACGACAGGAAAATCTCTAGGAGATCTTAAGGGGAGTTCGATAACGGGTTGATGTTCGCGGTAAACGATTTTAAAGTGGCGCTGTTGGCGTACAATCACATCAATTTCATTTAAAATTTCTATTTCTCCATCCGGAAAATGCTCGGGATCGCTCACAACCATAAATCCTATGTATCCCTGTGCCAAACGGGTAGGAGAGGGGAAGAGGAGCGGGAAAATCTCCTCCCGAAGAGCGGCATCTGCTTTTGACCAACAAGAAACAGAAAGCATCATTGGAATAAGATATGCGAGAGCTCCCAGGGAACGAATTTTATCTTTAATATCGTCATAATCCTCTCCAGAGCAAAAAGAAAGAAATGAGGCACGATCTTTTATTTCACCGGGTAGCGAAGCCGTTGTGCTGGTGGTGAGAACATCCTGCTCTCTTTTCACTTTATCTAATTCATCGGATAACATACCAAAAAAATGGGACATCAAGTGGCGTTGGCAAGCAATAGCGCTTCCTTCTACTAACGGGAAATCTACCGTTTTTTTTTCTGGACCAAGAAGAAGTTGATTGATGAGAGGTGCTTTCTGAAAGAGGGAACGAACAACTTGTTCCCATTTAATATTCAAAAGGGGGTAGGGATCTTCTTTTTTACTCACCCACTCATATTTTTTTTGACAAATGCGGTGAATTGCTAATTGTTGGTATTCTTTTTGAGCTCCAATAAGTTGACGAATTGCTTCAAGGTTATCTATTGCCTTTTCGTGGCCCCAAGATTTTAGGTATCCTAATATCGACATTCCTGTGTCATTGTCAGAATGTACACAAAGGTTGAAAATCATTTTTATCATTCGAGTATGGGGATTATCCCAAAAAAGAAGAAATCCTTTTAAACCATTATTGCTTAAAGAGAAGAAAATTAAAGAATTTAATTTTGTAATGAGTTCTTCTTCCAAAGGAATATTTTTTTCTTTTGATTGTAATGTAAACACTAGCCATTGAACGCGTTCGATAATTTTTTTTATCAGCAAACCTGTCGTTTGAATTTCAGCTATCAATTCTCCATTTGATTTTCGTGAGTTTTCTTCTTTATAACAAAACTCCTGAACCACTCGCTTTAGCTCTTCGCAAGAGGTTACTTTGTGAGGGCATTCTTTCATTATTTCTTCAATTTGAAATATAAAAATATCTTCTGTGGGTTCAAGGCTACATTTTCGAGTGAAAAATTTTCTTGGGGAAATAATGGAGCTAGAAGAGGTAGAAGAGGTAGAGCGGGCACGACGAGCGACTTGAGCAATCCTCTCATCTTCCTCTTCTTTACGTGGAGAAACCGGCATAGAGCGTGGAGTGCGTATCAGGGGAGGTGAGGTAGGAGTCGGCGATTCATTAATATTTTCAAGATTTTCCAGACGGGGAATTGTCGTTATTGTCGGGAATGCAGACATGAAACCTCAGTTGTTATTTTTCAGGTATATTAATGGGGTCCCCCCTTATCAATCAACTGATTCCAGTGTTTTTGGCGTGTAGGAAAAAGATAAGGGATAAGTTTTTCGAAAGGGACATTGCGATGGTGGTGAAGTTCGGTGTCGACAAAGGCAACACGCCCATCTTTAGAAAAAGGCATGTTGAACGCGTACGCACAGTCAATTAGTCCATTTTCTTTCAAAACAATATAAACAGCATCCAACAGTTTTTTGGGGAGAGAAGAACTTTTCCATTTAGATAGGTTTTTGTGTTCTGCAATCAGCTCCATATCTTCTTCAATAAGAATGAAGTTTTTACGTTCTAGGTTAGGAGGCGGGGCAGGATATGCCGGAAGGGGGTAAAGCCATTTTTTAGGGACCTTTATCAAAGCGCCTAAATTGTGATTTTCGATTGTTTGCCGTATACTATTCGCTCCCGTTACCCGATCTTTCAAAGAAGCCCAATCAATTTTTCCTTGCTGATTGTCGGTGTAGAGTTTGAGCTTGAATCCTCTTAGATGACGATGTGAAGCGACAATCGTACCGCTATATTTTCCTTGGATAACGTCTTTAAATCCACCCTGTCTAAGTGTATTTTGTGTTAATAGCACACGTTCTTTTCCGTGGAAAATCGTATCTAATACCACCTTTGCCGCATGTCCTTCCGGTAAAAAATAAGGCGAGACACTATCCCAAATCTCTTGGTCCACATGTGCCGGACGAGAATAAACTTCTGAAAAACAAAAGAAGGGAGTTAAAAATAAATAGGCAGCAAGTAGCAGTTTATTCAAGGGAGGTCTCCTTTGCTAATTATTTATATACAGCGAATCAAATAGAAATTTTAATTTTGTATAGATTAAAATAATTATTTTTTTCAAGAAGAAAAAGCAGCGGTGCGAAGTGTACATGCATCACACACCTCACACACTTCTTCAGTTTTTGTTGGTGCGTAGCAGCTCCATGTGATAGAAAGCGGAGCCTTCAGACGAATTCCTTCTGCGACAATCTCTTTCTTTGTCATCTTAACAAGAGGTGTCACAAGCAGGGGAGGAGAACCTGTGGTGGATTGCTTTGTAGCGACATCGAGCAGTCCTTGGAAAGCGGCAATATAAGCAGGACGGCAATCCGGATATCCATACTGATCATCGGCATTCATTCCGACATAAATTTCTTGTGCCTGATAGATCTCCGCAAATGCAGTCGCATAGGCAAGGAATAGCGTGTTGCGCGCAGGAACGTATGTAGAAGGAATCCCTCCACTCGCAATCTCTTCCAAGGTTCTGTTTGTCGGAACATTTCCTTCCATCGACAAACTGCTGCTCATAAAAAGAAAGGGGTCGATCGTCACAATTTTTTGTGGAATAGAATAAAAGGCAGCGACCTGTTTGGAATATTCGAGCTCAATACGGTGGCGCTGGCCATAATTAAAGCTGATCGCAATGCATTCTCTTCCGCTCTCTTTTGCAATAGCCAATGCAACAGTGGAGTCCAGGCCTCCACTTAATAAAACAATCGCCTTCTTCATCACACGCCTCTCGTCTGTGGTGTCCAAATAAACTTATGCAACTGTAAATTGAGGCGAATCGGGAGTCGATCTTCTAAGATCCATTGGACGAGCAGCTTGGAATCCAAAACATCATGAACAGGAGAAAAAAGCGTCTGCATAGGACGCTGAAATAGATGGTACTTTTTACAAACAGAAACCGCATACTCGTAATCTTGGCGGTCCATGATCACAAACTTCACTTCATCATGCGCGCGTAATAGAGGGAGATTTTCCCACAAGTTTTTATGCTCCATCAGACTGCCCGGACACTTGATATCCAACACAACAGCGACACGAGGATCCACCATTTTTGTCGAAAGGGATCCTCCTGTTTCAATCGAAACACAATACCCTTCATCGCAAAGAATCGACATCAACAAATGAACATTTTCTTGCAGAAGGGGCTCTCCACCAGTGATGCATACATGAGAGCATCCGTTTTTTTTGATCGTCACTAAAATCGATTCGATTGTCCGAGGCTCTCCTCGACCAAAAGAATAGGTGGTATCACACCACGAACAACGCAAGTTACAGGCGGCAAGTCTCACAAAAGTTGTGGGCAATCCAGCAAAGCGGGTTTCCCCTTGAACACTTGCAAAAATTTCAACGAGATTTAAAGTTTTCTTATCAAACATCTTCTACACAGTTAAAAGGATATAGTCTAACAGAACAGGCAATAAAAAAAAAGGCTGTTGCCTAATATGACCTACAAACATAAGATGCAATTAAAAAAATGATTTGGAGGTCGCATGGCAAAACCAGTAATCAACGTGGCAGTCACCGGGGGCGCAGGTCAAATCGCCTACAATCTTCTCTTCCGTATCGCCTCAGGCGAAGTGTTCGGCTCCGATCAACCTCTCGCTCTTCATATTCTCGAAGTCGCCGATGCTCTCAAAACCCTAGAAGGGGTGAAAATGGAGATCGAAGACTGCGCTTTCCCTCTCCTTCATCGCATAGAAATCGGAAGCGAACCAAAAAAAATTTTCAAAAACGCGCATTATGCAATCCTTGTCGGTGCAAAGCCACGTGGACCTGGAATGGAGCGTGCGGAGCTTTTGAGTGAAAACGGTAAAATATTTATTGAACAAGGGCAAGCACTCAACGCGGTGGCCGCTCGTAATGTTAAGGTTCTTGTGGTAGGAAATCCCTGCAACACCAACGCTCTCATCGCAATGACCAACGCACCAAATATCCCCAAAGAAAACTTTTTTGCAATGACAATGCTTGATCAAAATCGCGCCGCATTTCAACTCGCAAATAAAGCCAACACACAGATTGGGGCGATTAGTAAATTGGCAATCTGGGGCAATCATTCGGTGACAATGGTTCCCGACTTCTATCACGCAGAAATAAATGGAAAGTCTGCGTACGAAGTCATTAATGATTCTCCCTGGTTTGAAACGGTCTTCCTTCCATGTGTCCAGAAGCGGGGAGCCGCAATCATTGCGGCGAGAGGGAAATCGTCTGCTGCTTCAGCAGCAAACGGCGTTGTCGATACAATGAAAGCATTATTGGAACCGACAAAAAAGGGAGACTATTTTTCAGTCGCCCTTTGTAGCAATGGAAATCCATACGGAGTGGAAGAAAATCTTATCTTCTCTTTTCCTTGTCGAGTCGAAGAAAACGGAAAAGTCAACATCGTTCCCAGCATCGCATTAAATGACTTTTTACGAAAAAAAATCGAGGAAACAGAGAAAGAGTTGATCGAAGAACGGGGAATGGCATTAACAACGCAAGGAGTAAAGTAATGGCAGAGCAGCTTTCAACCGAAGTATTACTCACAATCACAAAAGACAATTTAGAAACAGGGATGCGTGGATACCCTGTGGGCTATTGCACGACCTCCTCCGTAGATCCGATGAAGGGATTATATTATGTCGGTAAGCCGGTTGCAGAAATGGCCGACTGGTCTCCGGAGCGCGTCATCTACCTCCTATACTACGGTCGTGAAGGCTCAACAAGCGAAATCAAAGAATTTGCAAAAGAGATTCAACGTCGCGCTTTCTGCTCACCAGAAGTACTTTCTCACATCCGCTCTCTTCCACGTCAAGGGCATCCAATGAAGCTCTTTTGTGCCGCATTACTGATCTGTGGAATGATCGAAGGAACCGGCGATTATCGCGAAGATGCACTCAATGTAATCGCTAAACTTCCTCTCTTAGCCGCCACGGTGATCAATTACCATGCCGGATGGGAAGGGATCGTCACGTCTGAGCCAGAAATCGGCTACATGGAAAACTTCACGCAGATGCTGAATGTCCCCAATGCAAATCTCAATGAACTTAACGAAGTCTTTCGTCTCTTCAACGTCCTCCACTACGACCACGATGGGGGAAACCTCTCGACATTCATTGGAAAAGGCGTCGCCTCGGGATTGGAAGATATGTATGGATCTCTCTGCGCCGCCATGTGTGCACTGGCAGGTCCACGCCATGGAAAAGCCAATCAAGACTGCTTAGAATTTGTTCAAGTGATCCTAAAAGAGCTGGGAGAAAACCCCTCCCCACAACAAGTAGAAAAGTTTATTCGCAACCGTCTCGACAACAACGAACTTGTCTTTGGATTTGGTCACGCGGTTCTGCGTGTAGAGGATCCACGCGCCACAATCCTCTACAGCGTCGCAAAAGAACGCTATCCAACTCATCCTCTAGTAAAAATTTCTGTGCTATTGCGAGAAGTAGGATCAAAGATACTAGCGGAAAATCCGAAAATATCCGATCCTTATCCTAATGTCGATGCCATCAGCGGCACCGTCCTATCCGCCGCGGGATTTCCCTATCCGGAATACTACACGGTTCTGTTTGCCCTCTCACGCTGCGTGGGAATTGCACGGCAGATCATGTACGAGAGATTGGAAGCGCGCGGTGGAAAAGGTACACCCATTATCAGACCTAAATACTTGTATAAAGCGGAATAATCCCCATGACTTTTGAAGACATCGCCTTCATTTTTAATCGAGCAACTCTTAGAACGTTCGAAGGAAAGAAAAATTTATTGATGGCGGCAGTCCTAGCCCTCTGTGGCTTGATGGTGATTTTCTTTCGAAGTCTCGCTTACAATGCAGGAGATTGGGTACTGCTTAGCGTCACCTTTCTTCCTTTATTCTTATGTGCAGGCGTTCTTTTGTCGGCAGGTGTACTCACGATTCGTCTCTACCACGACGAAATTAAAGGAAAAGAAATTCATTATGGCGACACACTAAAGCGGTCTTGGGAACTGATTGTCGGAGCTTCCTACTTCTCTGTTCCAATCATTCTCTGCTATTTGCTGCTTTGGATGCTGATGGGAATCTTTATGCTACTCAACAAGATTCCTCTCATGGGAGAATTTATTGGCGTCCTTCTATCTTTTATGCCTTTCTTATTGAACTTAGGATCCCTTATTTTATGCGTCCTAAATATTGCCATCCTCTTCTATGTAACGCCTTCCCTTGCGTTAAAAGGTCTTCATGGCATGCGTCTTTCAGAAGGGCTGTTTAAGCGATTAAAAGAAGATATCTTCAGCAACTTGATATTGTTGTTTATTGCTGTTGTGCCTCTATGTTTTGTTGCAGGAATCTTAAGTCTCGCCGTCATGATGACTCAAGTCGCAGTAGATTTTGGTGACCTCGCGTTAGTCGCTGCGGTACGCTGGTTTATTATCATGATTCCCTTCGTCGGAATCCTCTCACCCGCCATCCTCTTCTTCTTTAACTTTGCTGCAGAGGCACATGTCCTCCTCCATAAAAAAGAAAAGCAGTAAAGATAAGCTGAAACTCCACGTATTACTCGCAGAGGCCTAGCGTTTAACGCAGAGTCGCAGAGAAAGAAAAAAAAGAAGTCTAGAAATAGCGTTGGTTAATCCGTTAAGAGCGCTTCCATCGCAGATAGCAACTTGCTTGCATGCGCATCTAATGTACGCATGGTCGTTTCTAAACTCTCTCGTAGCGGAGATAAAACACTGCAGTAAGTTTTAATTTTAGGTTCTGTCCCCGACGGACGGATAATCAACTTACTATGATCGGAAAGGAAAAAGGTGACCATCTTCGCTGCTGGATTGTCTTCCGTCTCTTTTACGACAACGCCCGCAATCTGGATAGGAGGATTCTTCACAATCTTCTCCATCTGTTTCACCATCTGCTCGTTTCCCACTTTGCTGTCTTCAAAATTTACCGACAACTGCTTTTCAATATAGACGCCATAACGGTGATACAAGTCATGTAAACGGTCAACTAAGGTCTTGCCTTCTCTTTTCGCTTCCAATGCCAGCTCACATAACAGCGCGATTGTTAACACGGCATCTTTATCCCGCGCCTGCGTTCCAAAAAGGTATCCAAACGACTCTTCTGCGCCAAAAATATATTCATGACCTTCCTTAGGATCACTCTCCCATCGGCGAATCAGCGCTCCAATATACTTAAACCCAGGAAGTGTTTCATAACACGCCTTTCCATACGCGGTCGCAATCGCCTTAAAGAGCTCAGTCGTGACCACAGATTTAACAAACGTTGCCCCCTCCGGAAGTCGCCCTTGTTTTTTCAGCGCCTGGCAAATCCCTTCCAAACAAAGGCACGCAATCTGGTTGCCATTCAATAATTCGACCTTCCCATGATGACGCACGGCAATGCCTACTCGGTCAGCATCCGGATCCGTCGCTACAAAAATATCCGCTTCTTTTTCTTCGAGAATCTTGACTCCCATTGCCATTGCAGCAGGATCTTCTGGATTAGGACTTTTCACGGTAGAAAAACTTCCGTCAACAGCACTCTGTGCATCGACAAAATGTAACGTAGAAAATCCCCATCGCTTTAAAAGCTCGGGAACAAGAGTAATCCCAGTGCCATGAAGGCTAGAGTAGACAACATTTAATTCATCCCCATATGCAAGATCTTCTTTAGGATAAAGCGCGAGGGGAGCAACAGCATCAAAATAGGCGACATCAATTTCAGTATCAATCCATTCAATATGTCGATCACTCAACGTTTCCGCAATTTTTACTTGCGAAGGATCCTGAATCAGATTAAACGCTTCAATAATTCCGCGATCATGCGGCGGCAATACTTGCGCACCATCGGCCCAGTACACTTTAAATCCATTATATTGAGGAGGATTATGCGAAGCAGTAATCATAATTCCTGCAGTGCACTGCTTGTAACGGCATCCAAACGAAACAAGAGGGCAGGGTCTCAACGCGCGAAAAATATAGGCGCGAATCCCGTTCCCAGCCAGCACTTTCGCTGCCTCCTCTGCAAATAAGCGAGAATTGTGACGGCAATCATAACCAATAATGACGGAGTGTTCATTGTTATTATCTAATGCCGGCTGGCGTCGAATATAATCCGCTAACCCTTGCGTTGCCATTCGAATGGTATAGACGTTGAGTCGATTCGTCCCCACTCCCATCAGTCCGCGCAATCCGCCCGTTCCAAAATCTAATGTTTTATAAAACGCATCAATAAGCTCTGTTGGATTTGTCTCTTTTAACGCTAAGATGGTATTTTTCGTTTCAGCATCATACTCCCCATCAAGCCAGGCTTCAACAGAAAGGGAAATCGTTTCGTCCATATTTCTCATTCCTATTCGCGATGTAAAACTGCATTCTTTTCAATATGAGCAAAGGAAACAAGCGGCGCATTATCGTTAATGCCTTCGCAGCGCTTAGCCGCTTCTTTCCATGATTTTTTGTCTGTAAGGACTCCCGGCCACCAAGGGAAAGTCCGGCATTGTAGAGGACGATGGTCGTAAAGGGTACATTTTTTGTCTTTTAAAAAGACGCAGTCATAATTGCGCGGATCCTCATTAAGAGAAAGGCGTCCATCCAACATTCTGACATACTGTTTTTTAAATGCCGCAACGGTCATCCCTTTGAAAGTAGACATTTTTTCGATTTCTTCGTCTGAGACCCAAACAGCACCAGGAGATCCCGTGCAGCACTGGCCACACCCGGTGCACTCGAATCGCAATCCGTCACTATACCAGGGCTCGTTTTGTTTTGAACTTTGTACCATTGGAAGGGGAGGAAGCATAAATGAACTATTCCTTGTCTTTAAGAATCTGACGGATTCCTGCGACGACAAATAGAATAAGAAAAACAAAGCACACGGCCCCAACAACGGCGGCTTCAACAAAAAGATTTGCTATCAAATAATTCATTTAAATTCCTGTGGATAAAAGGATAAGCTCAAGTTTATCTTAAATAAAAAGCAATTGTCAACAACCATTTACTATGGTAGATTCATATTCCACAACCTTTTAAACTCGAATTTTTAACACGAAATGAGTTAAAAATAAATTAATTTTCATTAGGACATAATTATGGAAAATAAAAGAGAACATTGGAGCTCCCAGCTTGGATTTATCTTAGCAGCTGCAGGCTCTGCCATCGGTCTCGGCACATTATGGAAATTTCCTTATGTGACAGGAGCAAACGGAGGAGGCCTTTTTGTTTTCTTTTATATCTTCTTCATTTTCTTCATTGGCGTCCCCATCTTTATCGCCGAGCTGATCCTCGGAAGAAAAGCACAGCGCGGAGCTGTCGGAATCTTTTCCAGTCTCTCAACCAACAGCTCATGGAAAATTGCTGGATGGATAGGTGTCCTCGCCTCCTTCCTCATCATGTCCTTTTATAGTGTCATTGCGGGCTGGGGACTAAACTATGTCTTCATGTCGCTGAACCAATTTTACGAAAATAAAACCCCGGCAGAAATCGAACACATCTTCACCACACTTTCCTCTTCCGGAGACATCACCTTATTCTGGCACTTCGCCTTTACCGCACTCACAGTGGCCGTGGTCTATCCAGGGGTACGCGCCGGTGTCGAATACTGGAGCCGTCTTATGACCTCCGGCCTCCTCATCCTTCTTGTCATCTTCTGTGCCTATAGCGTCACTCTAGATGGATTCGGTCAAGCTGTCGAATTCATTTTTAAACCCAACTTCGCCGCATTTAAACTTTCCAGCGCCCTCGAAGCCTTAGGTCTCTCCTTTTTCACTCTAAGTCTAGGACAGGGGATCATGCTAACCTACGGAAGCTACATGCGTCGCAGCGAAGACATCCCTAAAACCGCTGGCATCATCGCCACCATGATTGTATTCATTTCCCTTTTAGCTGCTTTGATGATCTTCCCCATCATCTTCACATTTGGATCAACCCCAGAAGGCGGCCCCGGCTTAGTCTTCAAGACTCTTCCTCTGCTGTTTAGCCAACTTCCCGGTGCTCTAATTTTATCAACGGCATTTTTTACACTATTCGTCTTTACAGCATTGACCTCTTCCATCGCTCTTGTTGAAGTCGTCGCAGCAAATTTCATGGACCTCCATGGATGGTCCCGCAAAAAAGCCGTACTGATCGTAGGCGCCGCATGCTTCACGTTCGGAATCCCAAGTGCACTAGCGGAGACTAATACTCTTTTTTCCAATTGGATCGTTATCTATGGTAAAAACTTTTTTGATACGATCGGCGACCTGGTCTCAGTATGGCTCCTTCCTATTGATGGTCTTCTCATTGCCATCTTTACCGGATGGGTATTAGACAAGGAAATTGCAAAAGAAGAGTTCTGTCAAGGAACGGTGTTGAAATGGCTTTGGAAACCGTGGATGTTTTTTATTCGTTGGGTCGCTCCCATCGGCATCACACTTATCATTCTGCAAAAGAGTGGTGTAGTGGATTTAGATACTCTCTTTACTATACACAAGTGAAATTAAAAACCGATTCTTGAATTCACTTGTGTATAGATAAAGAAATCTAATCGCACTCTAAAGGCATTAAAGACGAGACGCCGAAAACATCTTGCAAAATTTTTGGTGTGAGGATATCCGAACAGTGCCCTCTACCTTCACAGCGTCCTTTATTGAGGATCACCACTTCGTCACACAAACGCTCTGCCGCAGCAAGATTGTGCAGAGCAGTGACGATGATTTTTCCCTCTTCTCTCAATGCACGTAAAATATTCCAAATGTCGAGGCGATGGCTTACATCAAGATTTGTCGTGGGTTCGTCAAGCAATAGCACAGGAGACTCAGTCGCTAAAGAACGGGCCAGGTACACGCGTTGACGTTCCCCACTAGATAGCTGCGTCAATGGACGATTCACAAGTCCACAAAGGTCCGTCCGCTCCAACGCTGCATCGATCGCCCGCGAACTCTCACGATTACTCGCTGCATAACGCCCCATCGCCACAATTTCTCGTACGGTAAAATCAAAATGCAAAGAGGGCGAATGGGGAACCAAAGAAATGATACAGCTATGCTCCCTGCGCGTTTTTAACAAAAGATCTGTCCCATTCCAACGCACCGCCCCCGCACTGGGCGTCCACACTCCCGCAATCAACTTCAGCAACGTGCTTTTCCCCGCTCCATTAGGTCCAAGAACCCCATAGATTTTTCCACTTTGGAATTCCAAAGAAATCCCGTGGATTAAAGGCTTCCCATCGATTTGATAACATAAAGTATCGGTTTCTAATATCATAAAGCATACCGCCGCGACCGTTTATCCAACATCAAACTAAGAAAAAAGAGTCCACCAATCACCGCAGAAACATTGCCAATAGAAAACGAGGTCAGATGAAGTTGTCGCAAAGTGATATCCATACAGGCCAAAAGGCTACTCCCCCCAAGGATACACATAGGAATAAGGTGCCGATGGCTCGGCCCCACAATGCGGCGCATAAGATGGGGTAAAACAAGTCCATAAAAAGCAATAATCCCCACACCCGCAAGCGCCCCTCCCGTAAGCAGTGCCACACAAAAAAAGAGGTGTCCTCGCACTTTCCGCACTTCCACACCAAGGCTCATCGCCTCCTCTTCTCCCAACGCCAACATGTCAATTTCTTTGCGATAATAAAGGCATCCAATCAACCCAATAATAGTCAAAGGAAGCTGCATATGAACGTGCACCCACGTACGGTCAATTGTCGACCCCGCCTCCCATTCCGTCAACAACTGAATAAGCTGCCAACGGTCGCGCAGTGCATATAAAATCCCGCCTTGAATCGCAATCAATAAGGTGGAAATGGCGATTCCGGTCAATATCAAGGTCGGCATATGCAATCCGCCCAGTCGACTCGACAACGCATACACGAAAAAGAGGGTCAAAAGACACCCCAACACAGCAGCAATGGGAACCGTATACGGATGTGTAAACTCGAGCTCCATCACAAAAACAAGAACGACAAGAAGGCTTCCTCCACTGCTAATTCCAAGACCACTGGGAGAGGCCAGCGGATTATGAAACAGCGACTGCATCACCGCCCCCGACACGGCCAACGCAGCACCAGAAGAAAAAATAACAATTAAGCGAGGAAGTCTCTCATCAAGCAGGGGATTCCACCCTGCGCCAACAGCTCCGCTAAAACGGTCCAGCATTCCCTCCCATACAATCGAAAAAGGAACCTCTCCAGAAAAAAGAATGCACGCAGCACTACATAACAATAAAATGCCAAAAGCAACGTAAAGCTTAGTAAATGCTGTGAATGAGGTCATAATAAGCCAGGACGTAATATTGGGAGACAGTTTTCTGCACTTCCTCATCAAGGAAATAAAGTCGACATCCATGGTTATGGATGAGTTGTTGAATTGCCGGTCGCGCAATAAGCTGCTCTTTGAGGTGGGGAATATTAGGAGCAATAATAATAAGCTTTTCGGGGCGAGCAGCGATGATCTCTTCTTCGGTAATAGGGATTTCCCAATCAAAATTTTCGACGCTATTTTTAATAGGGCAGAATCCCAACCGTTGCTGATATTCATAGGTCAGCATCTTCTTTCCAGGAAGAGAAAAACGGGTATGGTAACTGACAATCAGTGGAGGGGAAGGAGGTCTACTGTATTCAAGAAAAGAATTGTCGATGGCGTTCAGCGCAGCTTTCATAAATAAAACCATCAACTCCGCTTTCAATGGGCGTCCCACAAGATGCCCGCACTTTTCCGTCGTGCAATGAACATCGTCGATCGTTGAAATATTGCGGTGTAAATAAAGGGGAATCCCCATCTGTCGAAATGCTTCAATCGTCGCAGGATTGGAATAGTGCTGAGCAGCAACAGCAATATCGGGACGCATCATCACCATCTCTTCACGCGTCCCACCATCGACATCCGCTTCCACTAAAGCTGTCTCCTCCAGAGAATAAAGCTGCGTTTGCTGGCGAATTCCCTTTGGCAGCGCAATAATATGATCGGAATCTACAAGTGCAAGGAAAATTCCTGCCGCAAAAAAAGTATGCGGAAGAATACGTGCCCCTTTTAAAGAAAGGTCAATGGGAGTTCCGCTATCATCGACAATAAAAGAAAGGCGCGCTTTTTCTTCCTCACTCTTCACATTTTCAGAAAGCAATAAACGAGAGAGAAGAGCCGCGCGGTACCGCTCATCGGCTGACAGCTGCCTCACCCCTTCCACTCCCGCATGGGAAAGGATCTGTGCATCCAATTCCCACGCAGAAATCAACTGGGCCATCAAAGGAACATCCCCTCTAAGCGCGCGGTGCAACACATCGCGAGCAATAGGGGTTAACGGATATTCAGAAGAAGGAGGGGGTGAAGAAATATTTTCAAACGAAAGGGGAGCGCTCTCATGCGCAATCGGCTGCTTAAATGCAACCATCCACCATAGGGCGACTAATGTCGTCGCCACTAACGTATATCGTGTTGAAAATAACTCTTTCATTATTTGTCTTCATATTCAGGAGCATCACCAATCAACGCTTCAGAAATCAATACGATTCCCGCAACAGACGCTGCATGGACTAATGAGCTGATCACAACTTTCGCCGGATCCACCACCCCTACAGCTAATAAGTCTTCGATTTGACCAGTTAGCGCATTATAACCGCAATTGCCGCCCGCTTCTACCACTTGGGTCAATGTCACCGCACCATCCGCTCCTGCATTAAATGCAATCTGCTTTAATGGCATCTCACACGCTTTCATAATAATGTTCGCTCCAGCAGCTTCCTCACCTTTCAGTCCCAATCCTTTTATAGCCTCCGCAGCACGCAACAGAGCAACTCCGCCACCTGCGACAATTCCTTTTTCCATTGCTGCTTCAGTTGAACTCAATGCATCTTCGAAACGCTGTTTCTTCTCTTTCATTTCCACTTCTGTTGCTGCGCCGACGCTGATCACTGCCACGCCACCCGCAAGCTTCGCACGGCGCTCTTGCACCTTTTCTTTGTCGTACGGGCTGCTGCAGCGCTCAATTTCGGACTCCAACTCTTTGACTCGCGCAGCAATCGTTGACTGGTCACCACTTCCATTGATGATCACGCACTCTTCTTTTGAAACAACAACCTTTTCAGCTGTTCCTAACATCTCTGCAGTCGCGTCCTTAAGGTTAATTAAAATATCTTCTGAGATAAGTGTCGCTCCAGTCAAAATCGCAATGTCTTGTAACATCGCCTTACGACGGTCCCCAAAGCCCGGAGCCTTCACCGCACACACGCGCAATGTTCCACGCAATTTGTTGATCACTAACGTCGATAGCGCATCCCCCTCAATATCCTCCGCAATAATTAACAGCTGTCGCCCCGTCGCAGCAACCGACTGCAAAATAGGCAGTAAATCGTGGATATTAGAAACTTTTTTATCCGTCACCAAAATTTGAGGCTGTTCCATCTCCGCAATCATCTTATCCATATTCGTGCTGAAATAAGGGCTGATATAACCGCGGTCAAACTGCATTCCTTCGACCATCTCAATCGTGGTGCTAGTCCCTTTTCCCTCTTCGATCGTAATCACTCCGGATGGTCCAACTTTATCCATCGCTTCCCCAATGAAGTCTCCAATCTCTTTGTCTCCATTAGAAGAAACGGTCGCAATACTACGGATCTCTTTATTCCCCTGAATAGGAGTTGCCTTCTTTTCAATCTCTTTTACGACCTGCTCCACCGCTTTATCCATTCCTCGCTTAAGAGCGATAGGGCTAATACCAGACGAAATGCATTTGATCCCTGTCTCTACCATACTGCTAAGCAACAATGTTCCGGTCGTCGTGCCATCTCCACATTTTTCTTTGATCTTTTCGACGACTTCTTTCGCCATCGAAGCGCCCATGTTTTCATACTGATTTTTTAAGGTAATATCCCGCACAATACTACGGCCATCATTCGTAATGCTCGGAGAACCCCAGCTTTTTTCTATTCCGACATTTCGGCCTTTAGGTCCCAACGTACATGCGACAACATCAGATAACGTTTTAATTCCTCGATATAAATACTGACGTGCCTCTTCTTCAAAAATAAGCTCTTTAGCGTTCGTAGTCATCGTAGTGTCTCCTTGTAAATAAAATAAATTGTAGCGGTATAGATAAGAATGGCTTACTTTTCTTCCGCGCCCTCAAAAACACGCTCGGATCGAAGAGGGGATACCAAAACTTCTTGTGAAGCACTATAAAACATCAGCAGACGAAAATCCAATGGATTGTCTTCAATCGTCTTCCCTTCAGAAAGAACGAATAAATACGGGTAAATGATCGATTTCAAATCTTTTCTTATCTTTTTTGACTGACGCGCCATTACAGACTCCTCGTTGGGGTATTCTGAATTGGAGTGCTCTGAATCTCTTATGTTTTATTTGCAAGAGCATAGGAGAATTTAGATTTTTTGTACATGGCATATCGAAGGGACGGCAAAAACAAAAAACCCTTTGCCAACACAAGGGTAGCAAAGGGTTAAGCAACAAGAAAAAAAGGAAATCAGAACTAAAACTTTCTACCCCATGAAAGGCCCACGGAGAACAACGACTGCTTTACATTCGCATCAGTAGAGTTGGTGGTGGTCTGTGTTCCGCCAAATCCAGCAGGAATAGAATTCTTCCCTTGAACTTTCTTTTTCATCCCACAAACGTAGTAAAAAGAAAATTCATCTAAAATATTAGGACTCCAAGTGGCTCCACATGTAATCAAATTCTCTACGCAGTCAAGTGTTAACTGGTTGATATAGGTGTAATGGCCTTTGATTGGGGTATTAACGTGGCGAAAGCCGACGCGGACGTTAAAGTTTTGGTTGATCGCATAGTCAACCCCAAACTTCCATACGTACTGATTTTTCCAGCCAAAGCCAGGACCATTAGCACTTCCTAACAACGAAGTAAAAAATGTACCATCATTGTCGAGCATAGGAACCTTTTTCCATTTGATAAACTCCCAATCTCCAGCAAAAACTAAGCAAGGAGTAAATGCATAGGATAACCCAAATTGAAAATGTTGAGGAATGTTAAACTCCCCATCATTTGCAATAAATCCCGAGTACTTTTTGAATTTTTGCATATGCTGTTCCGGCTGCCATGCGACTCCCGCACGGATGCTTTCGTTGACTTCCCATAAATAGCCAAGTGTGACACCAAAGCCTTGAGAATTAGAGTAGCCATTATTTGTCACATTATCAGGATCAACAGAAAATGCCGGCGTCGCAAAATTTTCCAACCCATTAATTTTAAGGCGCTGAAAATGGTAGTTAAAAGAAATACCAAGAGAATGGCGCTCCCAAAAACGTAGCGCAATAATTGGTGAAATAACGTCATGACGATACTCTAAGCCCAGATTTGTCGTTCCAAATGTCGGAAAGGGCTGCTTATAAGTGGTCTTAATATAATCCTGATTATATCCAATTACACCAACAGTAAGCTCGACGTCGTTGTTAAATGCACAGAAAGAAAATTCTTTATTGATCCCAAATTCACCCGTGTACGATCCCGATGTACGCGCTCCATTACGACTCCCGTTTAAACTAACGAAAGCAGGAATGACATAATCAACAAACGTCGTACGTTGGGCGTAACGCGTTGTGCTTGCTCCCAAATCAAAACGGTCACACAGTAAGGTCATCCCTGCAGGATTGTAGGCACCCGCAAAACAATCAATAGGATAGGCTGTACAAGCACCCGCCATTCCGGTTGATTTGACTCCCGCCATCATCATTGCTTCAGTTGTGCCTAGCTTGGCGGAAAAGATAAATGCCCCAGCCATTAGGTAGTGTTTCCAGTTATGAAATTTCATTCGATCTCTCCAGAGTTTAACGGTTGCTATTTTAAAATATTAACTCCTAGGGATACGTCTTATAGAAAATTTTGTAAATAGAAAAATTTTAATATGATTTGGTAAAAATAAAATTTACCAAAAAGACCGCAGAGAAAACAGAGAGAAACGATGCGCAACCTTATTGAAATTTTCCCTTCTTTCTACACACAAGTTGCGTATGCTCTTAGGGCCCTCTTTGGTAAAAATAAAAAAAAAAGACCCTTTGTCGCCACAAAAGCAACAAAGGGTCTCTATACACAAGTGAATTCAAAAATCGTCTTTTTTCTACTAGAAGTGCATTCCCCATGAAAGACCAAATGCCATCAAGGACTGTTGCAAATTAACTTCGCTATCCGCTTGTCCAAAGAAAGGCGGGGTCGCTGGAACCGATCCACTTCCATTGATTTTATTATTGAAGCCATACGCGTAAAAGAAGGAAAACTCATTACATCTATCCATTCTCCAGGTCGCTCCACAGGTCAACACATCTTCAACGCAATCAAGTGTCAAGAGGTTGATTGCCGTATAAGAAGAACGTATCGGCGCATTGGTGTGACGGAACCCCGCACGTACAGTGAATGCACTGTTAACATCATAATTGACGCCCACTCTCCAATAATGCTGGTTGTCCCATCCAAATCCTGCCCCATCCGGACTTCCTAATAGGCTTAAGAAGAAGTTAGGAAAAGGCTTGTTGCCAAGCTGAGGAATCGTTTTCCAGTTAATGTACTCGTAATCTCCTGCAATGGTCAAAGAAGGAAGAACGGAGTAAGAAACGCCCACTTGCCAACGGTCCGGAATATCAAATCTTCCATGATCCGCAACAAATCCATCATATTTTTTAAAGCGCGACATCTTCTGCTTTGGCTGCCATGAGCCTCCCACACGCAAACAGTCGGTCACTTCACATAAATAACCAATCGTTACCCCAAAGCCTTGAGAATAATTATATCCGCGGTTTGTCGTATGCGTTGCATCAACAGATCGTGCAGCAAATAACGTTTTAAAATTTTCTAATCCATTTACTTTCAATCGCTGAATGTGATAATTGAACGCAATTCCAATCGAATGACGCTCAAAAAAACGCGCAGATAGGATAGGTGCAATCGTCTCATGAATATATTCCAATCCAGGAGAACTGGTACCAAAAATCGTATAAGGCTGGCTGTAAGTGGTCTTAATGAAATTACGGTTATACCCAATCAAACTCAGCGCTAGCTCAATATTTTGATTACATGCATTAAAGCAGAACTTTTTGTTAATCCCAAATTCTCCACCATAATTCTCACTTGTACGGGCTCCATTGCGTCTTCCATCCTGAGGTCCAAAACCAAACGGATCGGGTGTTGGTGTATAGTTGACGATTGTGGTACTCTGTCTAAAGTGAACCGTATTCGCACCAAGGTCGAAGCGATCACAAAGTAAAGTCATTCCAGCCGGATTATACGCTCCAGCAAAACAGTCGATAGGATAAGAGGTACATGCCGCGGCCATTCCAGTCGCTTTAACGCCTGCTAATAGAGCATCGGCAGAACCTGAATGTGCGGTTAAGGCAAATGCCCCCGCCATTAGATAGTGCTTCCAATTACGCAATTTCATTCAGTTCTCCTGAGTTGGTGTTTACCTGAGTATAGTCTCGTTCTTACTCAGGTTTTGTTGAATATACGCAGACGAATCAATCGCTGTATTGACTCGCGCATAAAAACATCGCAACAAGAGATAAGCTTTATAGAAAATTTTGTAAAGTAAGAAAAATAGTAGAAAGAAAACCTACGCATTATCCGAATGGAAACGCTTGTAAATCTGGTTCTTAGGTACCCCACGCTGCTGTGCTGCAATTTTAATCGCTTCAGACAACGAGACATTAAAACGCTCTTTCAATTGAACAACATGCGCTTCAATCGTCAACCCTTCCCAAGAAGGCTCCTCTTCCGAAGCGGCACCAACCATCAACACAATCTCTCCTTTGACCTCGCCTTCGCCAAGCATCAAAAGGATCTCCCCAGCACTTCCACAGTACCGTTGCTCAAACTTTTTCGTTAACTCTCGCATCAATACCAAAGGACGTTCCGGACATAACTCGACAATCAACTCCAAAAGCCCGCGCACACGATGAGGCGACTCATAACAGATTGTCGTTCCAGGATACTGAAAGACTTCCGCCAACAATGTCTGCAACTCCCCACGCTTTTTTGGCAGAAATCCCATGAATTGAAAACGATCGGTATCAAGTCCCGCTGTCGAAACGGCTGCAATAGCCGCACACGCACCAGGAATAGGCACGACTTTAAACCCTTCTTCAACACACGCCTTCACAAGCAACATTCCAGGATCCGATACTCCCGGTGTCCCCGCATCACTAATAAGCGCAATCTCCTTCCCATCCCTTAAGTCAGAAAGAATAGGCTCAATAGAGCTCTTTTCATTAAATTTATGATAACTTTTTAGGGGAGTGGAAATCTGATAGTGATCTAACAAACGCTTGCTGTGGCGCGTATCCTCACACAGAATGTAATGGCATGCTTTTAAAGTATCGACAGCGCGAAAGGTGATGTCAGCAAGGTTACCAATAGGAGTAGAGACGAGATATAACATAAGATTGAAAAAGTAGTGAGAAAAAAAGGTGGCACCCAGATTTGAACTGGGGATGGAAGCTTTGCAGGCTTCTGCCTTACCACTTGGCTATGCCACCTTGGCTGAAAGGGATTTCTTATACAAAAAAGCGAATTATGAGGTCAAGTCAAAAAGAGAAAAAAAAAGTGAAAATCTTTTTTTAAAATAAAAATTTGATGAAAGGGGTCTCAAAAACCCCCTTTACCCACACAAATAAAAAAAATAACGCTCAGAATAAACTCCACGCAGGGAACCACCCGCGCGATGGAATAGAGATGTCGATTTCACTTACAAAAAATAAAGGATTCCGTTATGATCTAACTGATATTTTAAACAAGCAGAGATTTTTTGATACTTCACTGCCTTTTTTTCAACAATTTCAATTAAAGTAAAACAAATGAGCCAGTCCGAAAATTTTAGTCTAGCAGAGAACACTCCAACAGATCCCCATTCGACAATTCAACAAGAGGTAAACGATCCATCGTCTCCAGAAATAGTTTCTGCAGAACTCGCTCATATAGAGGAGTCTTCAAATGAACAGGCGAATGAATCTTTGCAAGCAGACGACTCTTTAAATGAAGAAAAAAGTGAAACACAAGAAGCCGCTGCAGTAACAGAACCAGCAACCGACACCCCAAAAAAGCGCAAAGGGAAAAAAGACTCCACAAAAACTCCTGTCGATCCTCTAGAAAGTCTCCGCGCAGAACTCAATAACGCTCCTAATGCCGATGCTAAACTCCAACTCGCTGTTGACTCCATGGAAAAAGCACTCTCTCAAGGCGGTACCCCACAATTTAAAGAATTTTGGGAACTAAGAAAAATCTGTCTCGAACTCTTCAAAGGCGAAATTTCTCCTGCAATTCGCGGAACGCTATGGGCAAAATACAGCGACCTCTCTAAAGAAGCACGTCGTTTAAAAGAAATATTTGATGAACAAAGCGCGTTTGCTGTCGAACAAATCGAAATGGCAATCAAAGCACTCGAAGGCGAAATCGAACAATTCGAAGAACATGTCAAAAAAATGACACCTCTCGCTTTCGAACAACCCTCACAATTTCTCGATAAAAAAAGCAATTTTTACCTAGAACTGCAAACGAAATTGAACCTTCTCAACGCACACGCCTCCCGCATCAACACACTACGCAAAGAATTGATCCGCACAGAAATGCGTATCCGCGATAAAAACAAGTTCTTCCAGCGTCTCTCTTCTCTAGGCGATAAAGTCTTTCCAATGCGCAAAGACCTCATCCGCGACGTAAGCGAAGGCTTCTTAGGCGACATCAATCTCTTTATCGACACCTACTTTAAAAGCGAGACATTCAGCGAACCACCATTCTTCCTAAGAGAAGAAATTAAAGCTCTCCAAGGGGTCGCAAAACTTCTCACTCTCAACACACAGTCGTTCACACAGACGCGTATCCACCTAAGCGAATGCTGGGATAAACTAAAAGTTGTCGACAAAGAACGCAAAAAAGAAATCTCTCAAAAACGCGAACTCTTTAAAGTAAACTTCGACGAAGTGGCACAAAAAATTAAAGAATTCAACGAAAGCTACGCAACAGGCGAAATCAGCATGGGCGCCGCAATGAAACAACTGGAAGAAATCAGTTCGTTCATGCGCAACGTTGAACTCGGCCGCGAAGAAGTTAAACAACTCCGCGACCTTCTCACTGAAGCGAAAAAACCAATCGTCGACAAATCAAAAGCAGAAGAAGAACAACGCCAAAATGAAGAAAAAGAGCGTCAACGCCAAAAGGTAGAAGCTCTTAACTCTCTACGCACTGCCTGCTCCGACCTCATCAAAAATGCGGAAAATATGACCGCAGAACAACTCGTCGAAGAGCGCAATGCTGTCACAAAACGTATCGAAGAGGCCGGTCTCGTTCCAAGAGAGAAAAATGAAATGGAACGTCTTCTCCGCCCAATGAAAGATTTGATCTCAGAAAAACAAGAACAAGCGCTTATGTCATTATCAGATGATGACAAGCAAAATCTTCAAACACTACGCGATGTTTTCAAACAACGTAAACAACGCCGCAACGAAATCAAAGATCAACTCGATAAGCTAAGAAAAACGTCCGGCTCTTCAGGATTTGACTTCGAGCAAGCAATGCGTGCTAACGAACAAATCAACGAAGAAAAAGAACGTCTCGAAAAAGCCGACAAAGGGATTGAAGAAATCGAAGACAAAATTGCCGAGCTACGACGCAAAGTTTCATAATAATGAACACGCGCTCGCTGGTCTTCTTCGATCTCGACCACACGTTGGTCCGCGCTAATAGCAGCTTCCGCTTTGGAATCTTCCTTTTCCAACAGGGGAAGCTGCCTTTTTTTTCCATGCTCACACTCGTTCGCCACTATTATCGCCATAAACGAGGCAAACTTTCTCTTGCCCAGCTACATAAAAAGATTTTCCACGCTTTTTTCTGCGGCCAATCAAAGGAAAGCCTCGACGAAAGTGCCGCACAATTTTGGGATACCCACTACGACGCTCTTATCGATCTCGAAATAGAGAAAATTGTAGAGGCCATACGCACGAACGGAGGCACCCCTATCATCCTCTCTAACTCCCCAGATTTCTTAGTCAAAAAATTTGCGCAACGTTCAAAAATTCAAACCTACCATGCCACTCCTTACGCGATAAATGACGAAGGAAATTTTGATTCCATCCCTTACATTATGGACGGTCCCAAAAAAGCACACATGGTTCAACAGCTTGCCCATGAAAATAACATTCCAATCGAGCACACACTAGGATATAGCGATAGCATCCACGATTTAGCTTTTCTAGAATCCGTCGGCACACCCATCGCCACTCATCCCGACCCCGCCCTTCGCTCGATCGCCGAAAAAAATGGCTGGCAAATCATCAACTAGTACACTGTAAAGTCTCTCTAGTTCTTCAGCCATCTGCTGCTGCAGTTCTCTTTCTCTTCTCCTCTCTGCGGCTCTACGTTAAAAATTCGGAGTTTCTCCAACAGGTAGATGAAAATAACGAGTTGCTCTTGTTCTTTTTCTCACTTTCTATTAAATTTTTAAATTTGAGATCCTTAACCGTTCTTACTGATAAAATCTAGGGGGCTTCTTGTCCAATCCACGTTTTAATGCCATCGAAACACTAGGCACCCGCAATGCGGCATACAAAAAAAATATTAATAATACCATCCACTCCCACTCTTTCGGAGCCCGCGTCTTCAATCAAAATGTCATGAAAAAGATGCTTCCAAAAGAGGTCTATCTCAACGTACTCGCCGCAAGAGAAGGACGTGAAAAAATCAAACCGGAGTATGCCGATACCATCGCCTCCGCAATGATGGAATGGGCAATCGCACAAGGCGCCACCCATTACAGTCACTGGTTTCAGCCACTCACCGGAGCCTCCGCAGAAAAACACGATGCCTTCATCGAATGGTCCTCAAACAACCACGTGATCGAAAAATTTTCAGGAAAACAACTGATCCAAGGGGAACCCGATGCCTCCTCTTTCCCTTCAGGTGGACTGCGCACGACATTCGAAGCCCGCGGCTACACGGGATGGGATCCGACCTCGCCCGTATTTGTCTGGCGAGCAGGGGATGGGGTCACTCTGTGCATTCCTTCCATCTTTTTTTCATGGACAGGCACTGTTCTCGATAATAAAATTCCTCTCTTACGCTCAGACAAAAAGATTAACGAAGCCACACGCCGTCTACTTAAACTCACAGGAATTGAGGCAGAAAATGTCTTCTCCACACTAGGTCCCGAACAAGAATATTTCGTCGTCGACCGTCACCTCCGTAACCTTCGCCCCGACCTGGTCCTCCTCGGCCGCACGGTCGTAGGCGCACCTTCCCCAAAAGGTCAAGAGCTTCAAGACCACTACTTCGGCTCTGTAAAAGATAGAATCCTCTGCTACATGCACGAATTCGAAAGCATCGCCCTCGAGCTCGGTATCCCCGTAAAAACACGTCACAATGAGGTCGCCCCAGCACAACACGAGGTCGCACCAGTGTACGAAAAAGCCTCGCTTGCTGTCGACCACAACATTCTGCTCATGGAACTGATGCGTCAAGTTGCCGCACGCCATGAATTGACCTGTCTCTTACACGAAAAGCCTTTTGCAGAAGTCAATGGCTCCGGAAAACACTGCAACTGGTCCCTGGCAACCAACACGGGCATCAATCTTCTCGACCCCACAGACACGCCAGAAAATAATCTTCACTTCCTAGTCCTCCTCACAGCAATCTTATGCGCCATACAAAAACACGCACAGCTGCTGCGCGCTGTCATCGGCTCCGCTGCCAATGACTTTCGTCTCGGTGGACACGAAGCCCCTCCGGCCATCATCTCGGTCTACTTAGGCGAAGCCCTCGAACACCTTCTTAACACGATTGAAGCCAATGAAAAGAAAATATCAAAAGGAAAAGTGAAGTACAATCTCGACCTCGATGTCATTCCTGAATTGACCAAAGACAATACGGACAGAAACAGAACCTCTCCTTTTGCCTTCACAGGAAACAAATTCGAATTCCGCGCAGTGGGCTCCTCTGCAAGCACCGCCATGCCAGTGACAGTTCTCAACGTCATCGTCGCCGAAAGCCTAAACGAAATTCTCGATTCCTTAGAAGCCTCACTCAAAAAAAATAAAGGAAAAGAGTTGCTTGAAACAACTCTCTCGACCTTAGTTCCCTACATCAAGCACTCAAAAAATATTCGCTTTGCAGGTGACAACTACTCCGCAGCATGGATAAAAGAATCAGAAAAACGAAAGTTACCGAACATTAAAAAATCAGTCTACTCCTACAACGCTCTCAAATCCCCACAAACAGTCAAAGCATTCGAAGGAGTACTCACAAAAGAAGAACTCATCAGTCGCTACGAAATCCAAATGGAAATCTACGCTCACACGGTCAACATCGAAGCAAAAACCATCCTAGACATTTTCAACACACAAATTTTGCCTGCCGCATTCACACAACAAAAAAAGAACGCAGAAGCTCTCTCTCTAACAAAAGAATTATTAGGATCAAAACATCTCAAACAACAAACACAGCGTCTTACCGATCTAACAGCAGCAATAGAAAAAGGAATCTCTCTCGCCAACGCATTAGAATCGCAACGCAAAAAAATAGAAGCTCTCACAATAGAAAAACAAGCCTTCGCGTTTTGTGATAAAATATTTCCGCAAATAAACACTCTAAGAGAGGTCTGCGACTTTCTAGAAACACTGGTCGACGACGCTCTTTGGCCTCTCCCCAAATACAGAGAACTCATGTACTTAATATAAGCGCTACGAAGGATAATGTGATAAAACAAAAAAAAATTGGTCTCCTTGGCGGCACATTCGATCCAATCCATAACGGACACCTCCACCTCGCAGACGCAATCCAGCGCGCATGGAATCTCGACGAAATATGGTTCATCCCAGTCCAAATCAACCCGCATAAACAGGGGTCGGCACCTGCTACAACAGCCGATCGCCTACACATGGTGAAGCTTGCAATAAAAGACCAGCCCACTTTTAAGCTAGAATCTCTCGAATGCGAACGCCCAGGCCCTTCCTACACGATCGATACGTTGACAGCACTCCACGAAAAGTATAAAAATGTAAGTTTTTATTTTATTTTAGGAGAGGATGCGATCCACTCTCTCATGCAATGGAAAGACATTTTCCTCGTCCTCAATGCAGCCACTCTCATCGTCGGCACACGTCCCTCTTCCTTTGCATTCTCCAATACCTCATTAGACCCAAAAATCGTCGATGCCATCCAAAAAGGT
>CAYIYO010000021.1:0-28612 GCA_964367715.1 uncultured bacterium | reverse complement strand
AGATCTGGAAGATCGTCAACTGGAAAAATGTCGCCGAACGCTACGCAAAAGCAACGGCATAAATTAAACGACAAACGACCATAACGACACCAAGGACATTAACGATATCATCCTATATGTCCTTGGTGTCGTTAATGTCATTATTGTCGTTTAACTTTTAGAGGGAAAATTTCTTTACAATACGGCAAAACTCGCAATGAAACAAAATAATGCTGCAATTCTCGTCACTGGTGGTGCTGGATTCATTGGATCCCAATTCCTTCTCCACTGGATACAAACCAAAAAAACACCGGTCATCAACCTTGACTTACTAACATATGCGGGCTCGCTGGAAAATCTGCGCAGCATCGAATCTTCTCCAAACTACACGTTCGTCGAGGGGGATATCGCCAATAGATCTCTCATCCACACTCTTTTGAATCACCATCGCCCCTCTGCTATCATCAACTTCGCCGCAGAAACACACGTCGACCGCTCTCTCCACAATCCCTCCCCCTTCCTCCACACAAATGTCACCGGAACCGCTACTCTATTAGAAGAATCATTGTGCTATTGGGAATCCAATAATCGCCCCAACGACTTTCGCTTTATTCAGGTCTCCACAGACGAAGTCTACGGCTCTCTAGACGAAAACGAAGCGGCATGGACGGAATCCTCGCCTCTCCAACCAAACAGTCCCTACGCTGCTTCCAAAGCATCCGCAGACCACTTTGTCCACTCCTATCACCACACGTTCGGCCTTCCAACAATCATCACACGCTGCACAAATAACTTCGGTCCTCACCAATTTCCAGAAAAACTCATCCCTCTCACTCTCTTCAACGCAATCAAAGGAAAGGCAATTCCTATCTATGGCGACGGAAAACAACGCCGCAATTGGCTCTTCGTCGACGACCACTGCTCCGCCATCGTCGCTCTCCTACAAAAAGGCACTCCAGGAAACGTTTACAACATCGGCAGCAACGACGAACTCTCCAACCTCGAACTGGTCGAAATGCTTTGCTCTCTCCTCGATGAACTTCTTCCCAATTCCCCCCATCTCCCACACAAACAACTCATCACCTTCGTAAAGGATCGCCCCGGTCATGACCGTCGCTATGCTCTCAACAGCGAAAAAATTCGCGACCAAATCGACTGGGCTCCGACAAAATCCTTCAAAGAACATCTCCGCACAACTGTAAAATGGTACCTCGAAAATAACGCCTGGCGCGAAACCATCCTTTCTCACAACTACAGCGAATGGCTCGACACGCACTACAAGGGAATCCTATGAAACTCATCGAAACCTCTCTTCCCGACGTCAAACTCTTCGAACCAAAAGTCTTCACCGACGACCGCGGCTTCTTTTTCGAAAGCTTCAACAAAGAAAAATTCTGCAGCGCAATTGGCCGCCCTATCTCCTTTGTTCAAGACAACCACTCAAAATCAAAAAAACAGACGTTGCGTGGTCTCCACTACCAAATCCACGACATCCAAGCAAAACTCGTCCGCGTCGTCTCCGGAGAAGTCTATGATGTCGCTGTCGACCTACGACACAATTCACCTACCTACGGGCAATGGGTAGGATTCCACCTCTCTGCGACCAATAAACGCATCGCCTGGATTCCCGAAGGCTTCGCTCACGGTTTCCTCGCCCTTACCGACGACGCCCAAGTCCTGTACAAAGCCTCCGCTTTCTACAATCCCCAAGCCGAACGTACCCTCCAATGGAACGACCCGACGGTCAATATCCAATGGCCCCTAGCCAATTGCGCCCCACTACTCTCTGAAAAAGATGCAAATGCCTTATTATTTGCTCAAATCGAACCTATTCGTTTATAAAATGAATTTATCTATATAGTATTGAAATTAATATTTTTAATTTTTATAATTATAATATACAAATGTTAAATATATTATAAATTATTTAATTAAGAGATAAATAATATGGCTGCTTCAGCTTCAAACAATTATTCGACGCATACGTCAGTAGGCGACAATTACCCGCAAGTTACCACTACGACTACAACCTCTTCATCCTCATCAACTTCATCTTCATCAAGTTCCCCCTATTCAGCAAATGATCTTACTACCTCTGTCCATAGCACCCCGCCTGCAACAACCACAACCACAACTACAACTTCTGCGACAGGAGCAAATCCACCTGCTAATGGCGCAAACCCCACGTTTACCGGGGCAACAGGCACGCTGACTCAAACCGCGGCAAAAACAAATGATGTATGGTATAAATCTCCTAAATTTTTGATCGGAGCCGCTGTAGTTGGAGCGATTGTCCTAGGAGGCGGAATGATTGTCGCCAGTCTAATCGTCGCATCTGCAGCAACAGGCGGAGTCGCCGCCACAGCTCTCGTGGCTTTAGCAATTCTAGGCGGTGGCCTTGCAACAACAGCATTAATGGGGGGCACTACCGCCTTAATCCTAACCCAAGGCCCTTCCACACCTCCTCCTACAGCCCCAGGACCCGGTAATAATTCCACAAACCAAACAGGTGCCTCAGGACCTGGAGCTTCCTCACCTTCATCTGCTCCAACTTCGGGTCAGACAACGACCGTTTCCTCCCGCTCTCCCCATGAATCGGAAGATGATGATGATGATGATGATGATATAGCTACTCAAAGGGACAGCAATCTGCCTGCGTGGCTTCCTCCCCCCACCAATAGGACAAATGAGCACTACTCATGATTCTTTCTAAAACCCATGGTTTTATAAGGGAAAATTAAGTATTCTCTTTTGTAAATCATGCATTTACCTTTATTTTTAGAACAGGCGATCGAGGAAGAATTAAAAAATTCTTCGCAAAAAGACAATGCGCGTGCATCCGAAGAATTGTCGCGTCTCTATCAAAATCCCAATCCCCACATTCGACTGACTGGTGATTCCATTCACAACGCCTATCTTGCTGTGCGGATGCCGGCAACATTTGCTGTTGTCACGCGTGTGTTGGAAGAGTTGATGCGACATTCTTCTATTTTCCTTACTTCTCTTCTAGATATTGGGAGTGGACCGGGGACGGCATTATGGGCAGCGGTCGAGACGTGTCCCGAATTAAAATCGGCGTATCTGTTAGAGCAAAATTCTTCGTTCATTTCAATCGCAAAGCGCATTGCACAAAAGCTAACTAAAGAAATTAATTGTCATTGGCAACAAGGAAGCATCCCTGAAAAGTTTCCTAACGGACAGTTCGATCTCGTGACAGCTTCGTATGTGATTGGAGAACTATCGGAAGAACACCTGATTAGTTTGCTGGAAAAAGCATGGAAGGCAACAGGGCAGGCATTGGTATTCATTGAACCCGGTACCCCGCGTGGATTTGAACGCATTCTTTTAGCAAGAGACTGGTTGATTCAAGCCGGAGCACACATTGCAGCTCCTTGTCCACATGAAAAGCAATGTCCATTGGCCGGAACAGAACGCTGGTGCCATTTTAGCGAACGGTTATCTCGTAGTGCGCTGCACAAAAATATTAAAGGGGCGTCCTTAGGCTACGAAGACGAAAAATATTCGTATCTGATCGCAACAAAAAGTTCGCAAGATTCCTCCGATGCACGCCTTGTGGGACATCCTCGAAAGCATTCCGGACATCTGACTGTCGACGTGTGTCTTCCAGAAGGAGACGTGAAACAGCGGACGATTTCTCGACGCGACGGTCCGTTATACAAAGCCGCGCAAAAAGCCTCTTGGGGTGATACACTGCCGCTTAATTGACGCGATTTTCTTGTAAGGGAAGCTCTTGCAAGGGTTGTTCTTGCAATCCATTATCTGGGATCGACTCTTCTTCTAATGGTCGCGATTTAATTCTATTTTCTTCTAACGAATGATTAGGGATACGGCGCTGTTGCAAAGGCCTTTCTTGTAGATGCTCTTCTTGCAACCCTCTTGGATCAAAAGGATCCTGCTGCACGGGTTGTTCTTCTTCGATCGGCAGCTCTTGCAATGGCGTGACAAAAGGCGCTTTTTGATTATTCGGATCGTCCGAGTCCGACCAGTTGATTTCATGTGCCTGCGCTTCAATTGATAAACCAAGCAGACAAATTCCTAATGCACTCTTTTTCATTTTCCCACCTTATCTTATTCCCAACGATTTTTGGAGTGCGGCGGCTTGACGCCGCTTTAGAAGATCGCGGCTTGACGCGATCTTAGAAAAACTCATCTCTTATAAGATTTTTCTATTAACGCGGCGTCAGGCCGCAGCGAAAACAAAGCGGCGTCAAGCCGCCGCACTCCATATTTTTAAAAATTATCTCTTACTTCCAACACAGGTAACTGTAAGTGCGAATCGTAGCGACCCCCATGGAAAATTGTTTGATGCGCCTTCACTTCTTCGCTGTCGCGTTCATTGCTTCCGCCTGTATTTAAATTTCGTTCGTGATTAGGGAAGTCGGAGGAGGTGACCTGAATTTGAATGCGATGTCCTTTCATAAAACAGTGCGCGATATGCCCGAGATGAACCTCTAATCGGTAAACCTTGTCACCTTCCACTCCATGCGTGGCACGTACGGAATCCATAAAACGCATGCGCACAAATCCCAGCATCAAAAAGTATGCCTTGCCGTCGGGATGAACATCGCACATTTTTGCACAAAAATCGGTATCGATCGCACTGGAAGTGACATACAAGATCAAATAGGAAGGACCTGCAATCTCGACATCCTGCTCCAGTGGAGCCGTCTTGTACACGAGAACATCGGGACGTGCCGTAACGGCACTCTGTTCTTTCGGACCTTCCGAGTCATTTCCATAGAGCATCCGATTCCCAATAGAAGGCGCGGGATTTTCTGGATCATACACATAGTGATCGGTTTTCAACACTTCAGGCAACGTCGCAACCAGTGCACCGTCGCCAGCGGCTGTATTGGCTGCACCTTTGCTCTCTAAATAAAACTTCAGCTCATTTACGCCTGGAGGAGGCCACTTTGTGGTCTTTCTCCATTGATTTTTTCCCATCATGAAATAGGTCACAGGCTTATCTAAATCAAAACGCGGTTTTACCTCTTTCATCCATAGGTCCAGCCAGTCAACCATTTGATGCAATAAATCCTGAAAACGCGCACCCTTTCCAAAATCCATCTCAGAAAAAATAACTCCAGGCTGATGTGCCCAGGGTCCTACAATCAAACAACTTTTTGCGGTTAACGCGTTCGGATTGGCCTCAATGGTGCGATTGAAATCGTTCATGGTATTGTTGAGAAAGCGGTCGAACCATCCCCCAACAAAAAGGGCGGGAACCTCCACTTGTTCGCGTCGATGGCTCACGCTAAACGAACGCCAATATTCATCTTCCTGAACGTGGGACATCCACGTCTTAAACGTATCGATTCCATCTTTTAGCCTCTTATCAAATTGCAAAACAGGCAGCTGCAAAATGATATTGTCGACTTCTTCGTGCGTGATCATGCGACCGTGCCGACCATGATGCTTCGACAACCAATATAAAATATCTTTTAAATAAGGAACGCCGCGATCCATCCATCCTGTATACGCATTTTGACAACTAAACATCGGCACAATCGTCGTCAACGCCTTAGGCGCCTTTGGCGCAGTCAACCACGCACAGGTTCCCAAATAGGAAAATCCGAATACCGCTGTTTTTCCATCGGACCACGCCTGCTTGGCGACCCATTCGACCGTCTCTTTTCCATCTTTCTCTTCGTTGATGAAGGGATGGTACACGCCCTCGGATCCATATTTTCCGCGGACATCTTGGAGCACAACAACATATCCCTGGCAACATAAAATCGTGGCCATTGTCGCGTAGCTGTGTTCCGGATTCCCTTTTCCGTAAGGAGTGCGCAAAATAATCGACGGAAATTTTTTTCCCTTTTTGGGAATGTAGAGATCGGCTAGGAGGGTGACTCCATCGGATAGGGGAACAGGAACATTATATTTTATTTTAAATCGGACCGGAGACCGCGCAAGTTTGAGGACCCAGACATATAGATATAGATGGAGCTGAAGCCAGTAGCTGATTCCCACACAGAGAAGCGCCACCAGAGAGAAGATGCCGACTGGCAACAACACATGTTCAATGATCCATTCCCATCCATTCGTCATACGTCACATCACCCGCTATTTTCCCCACCTTAGCGAAATTTTAAATAAATTACTTTATAAAATACGACAAAAGAATCTGGACATCCTCTTTTACCTGCTCGCCGGCCTTAGGATTTTTCATGACAGCACGCAAGGCCTCCAAATATTTCACTTCGCGCTCCTCGCGCACAAGGCGACATAGCATCCACACACTCAATACACTGGGCTGTTTCTCGATCGAATTCAATAAATTCCTTTCATATCCAATGCACTGCTCGATCGCATGCACCAAAGGTCCGGGCGACCCCAATTCGTCCTCAGGATAGCGCTCCAAGATTCCAAGCATCGCATCCAACGCCTTTTCAGGCTCCTCATTTGCCAGGACTTCATCGGTCAACTTCCCTAGGCGGAGGAGGTAATCTCCTTGAGTGTCAAAAATTTGCAAATCTGCTATAATACTTTCGATTGACCGCGGACCCATCGGAGCCTCCTTGAAGATTTTATAGTTAATATTTAAACAGATGTGTATAATAATGGGCAGTATTATGGTAAATAACAATTCAATAAATCCTACTCCCTCACAAAAATCACACTCTTTGGTGGGATTAATCCTCTCCCAATTCATGGGGGCATTCAACGATAATGCCTGGAAGTTGATGGTGTTTACCCTCGCCACACGTTCACTGATCGTCAACGGCGTCGAAGATGCCAACTTCGACTACAACTCTCAGATGAAAGCAACGCTCGCGCTGATGGTCTTTCTCATTCCAATGCTCATTTTCTCACTACCTGCCGGCGCCCTTGCCGACCGCTATAGCAAACGCACAGTGATGATCGCCATGAAAGCCCTTGAAGTGTTTTTGATGGCCGGCGCCGTTGCCTCTCTCTACCTCGCTCCGGTTTACCTATTTTTTCCCTACGTCATCTTAGGTCTTCTCGGCGCACAATCCGCCCTTTTTAGTCCGGCAAAATATGGCATTCTTCCACAGATCCTTCCTTATGAGAAATTATCGAAAGGAAACGGAACCATTGAGATGTGGACAATGATCTCCATCATCGCCGGCACAGGACTCGGGCCTTTGATGCTCGGCTTCGACAAAGGGGGAACCCAGCCCTGGCTCACATGGACGGGACCATTTTTCCTCGCCATCCTTTCTGCGATCGGATTCTTCGCCTCCTTTGCCATTCCTAAAGTTCCTTCTGCACGAGAAGAAAGTCCTGGTGTCTTCAGCACAATCATCGAAGCATTTAAAGCGGTACGAAAAGATCGGATCCTCCTCCTTGCTATCTCAGGAACCGTGTTGTTCTGGCTTGTCATCAGTCTTCTCGGACAGAATGTATTGGTCTACGCAAAAGCACTGGTCAAATTTTTAGAACAAGGCGAGCTCTTTCAGGGAATTCCTCCCGCCTCCTATGGAATCGGTATCGCCATCGGCGCGCTCCTCGGCGGACGTCTCTCTGGTGACCACATTGAATACGGACTGATCCCTTTCGGCGCCATCTGCTTTGCGATCACCTCTATCATCATGGGAATCCTCCAACCCGCCATGCCTGGAACTGTCGTCATCCTCATTTTAATGGGAGCGGCCTGCGGAATGCTGATCGTTCCTTTGCAGTCGATCGTTCAATGGCGCGCTCCAGGAGAGATGCGCGGAGCAGTCATCGCTCTAGGAAATATCTTTAACATCTTGGGAATGATTTGCGGCTCCCTTGTTGCAGCAGGAATGGCCCACATTGGTCTCACCTTAGGCGATATGCTTGTGGTCTCCGCTCTTTTAGTTGTCGCCGCCACCATCTGGTCGGTGCGCTTAATGCCGGAAGCACTGGTCCGTCTCGTCTTCATCATCTTGACAACGACTTTCTACAAAATTCGTATCATCAACAAAGAATACATCCCTAAAGAAGGCGGAGCCCTCCTCCTCTCCAACCACTTGTCCGCCTCCGACGCCTTCTTTGTGATTGCCTCCATCGATCGTCCGATCCGCTTCATGATGAGCGAAACACACTATAACAAATGGTGGCTTCGTCCGTTCGCCATGGCAATGGACGCGATCCCCGTTCCCTACTCTTCCGAAAACCCCGCCGCCTTTAAAAAAGCCATGCACCAGGCATGCAAACAAATGAAGCGCGGACACATTGTCTGTATGTTCCCCGAAGGACAAGTCTCTCGCACAGGGACCATGCAACCATTCCGCGAAGGAATCGAAGAGATTATCCAAGACTGCAACTGTCCGATCATCCCTGTCAATCTCGACCGCGTCTGGGGAACAATCTTCTCTCCTGTCGGAGGCCGCTACCTACCGCGCCGTCCACAAAATATTCCGCATCCTCTAACGGTCTCGTTCGGAAAACCTCTCGCTTGCGACACTCCAATCCCGACCTTACGTAACGAAATTCGCGCCCTCGGATGCGATGCGTGGATGCTAAGAAAAGAAGATGAAGTGCCTATCTACCAACATTTTATCCGCAGCGTCTGGCGCGGTCCTCTAAAAATGGCATTCGCCGACGAATCCCATAAAAAAGTGACGCGCTTAACACTGCTCTGTCAAGCCATTGCATTGGCGCGAATGCTCCGCCCTAAATGGAAAGAAACGGATCAAACGGTGGGCATCCTTCTCCCTTCCAGCATGAGCGCTCTCCTTGCCAATCTTGCCCTTTCGATTGCCGGCAAAACAATTGTGAATTTAAATTACTCTGCTTCGCAGGAAGACTTTAATTTCTTTGTCAAAGACACAGGAATTAACACACTGCTCACAAGTAAATCATTTTTTGAAAAACAGTCGCTACTCTTCCCTCGCCATCTCACAATCCTCTTCATCGAAGACTTCTTTTCAAAAATCGACGGCAAACTCCTCTTCAGCTCCGGCCTAATCGGTCTCGCCGCCCCCATGACATTTCTACAGAAAATTTGCGGCAACACCAAAGTAGATAATGTCGATGACATCTTAACCATCCTCTACACCAGCGGGTGCACCACCCCCTCCCAAGGGGTTAAACTCAGTCACTTCAATATCTCCTCCAACATCGAAGGTGTCGCACAAGTCGTTCCTTCCGCAACGAAAAAAGATAAACTTCTCCACACGCTCCCTCTTTTCCACTCGTTCGGCTATATGACAATGTGGCTTGGTCTCAACCACGGAATCCCTTTAGTCATGCACTCCAATCCGTTGGATGCCATCGCCATCGGAAAATTGGTCAAAGAACAAAAAGTCACGATGCTATGGACAACTCCCACATTTTTAAATGCCTACACAACCCAAGTCCCTCCCGAAATGTTCGGCTCACTCCGCTTTGTCCTCACTGGCGCAGAAAAATTGGTCACCAAACATTCCGAAGCCTTTAACGAACGCTTTGGCATCCGCCCAGTAGAAAGCTACGGCACAACAGAATGCTCTCCAATCATCGCAACAAGCACCCTAGACATTCGCCTTCCAGGCATCTACCAAACAGGCTCCCTCCCAGGCAGCGTCGGTCAACCCCTACCTGGCGTCATGGTCCGCATCGTCGATCCGGACTCTTTCGAAGAACTCCCTCTCGGAACAGAAGGTCTCTTGCTCGTCAAGGGTCCGAACGTCATGCAAGGATACGCCAACCGTCCCGACCTCACCAAATTAGCCATGCAAGGCGAGTGGTACATCACCAACGATATCGCCGTCATCGACGAAAACGAATTCATCATCATCACAGACCGCATCGCGCGCTTCAGTAAAATCAACGGCGAAATGATCGCTCACACAAAAATTGAAGAAGTGTTGCACAATGTCTCCAACACTCCGGACCATCGTTTTGTTGTGACCACGGTCCCTAGTGAAAAAGGCGAATCGTTAGCAATTGTCCACACAGCGCCACAAAGCGAAATTCCACAACTGATCACTCTCTTCTGCTCCCAACTTTCTGCAGAAGAACTCTCCAATTTTTTCATTCCAACTCTCGATCACTTCATCCCAATCGACAGCATCCCTCTGCTCGCAACAGGAAAAGTGAACTTCCGCTTCATCAAACAATACGCAACGGAACATCTCAGCACCTCGGACTAAACTCGATAAAAAATTTGTTCCAGATAAAATTGCCTTTCCCTATAACGAAATTATACCGTTCGTGGTTCAAAATTTGATTTTTTGACCACGAACGGTATACACACGAAAAGCCAAAGAGAGTCGCTTCCCTCCTTGGCTACTAAAATTTCTTCGCATGACTGAGTAGCCCACTCACTTAGGCTACCCTCTCTTTTGATTCTCAATACTCGTACCATAAAATTTTTAGGAGGATCAATCCATGCGCTACCCCGTCGTCTCAACTTTTTTTGCTTTTATCCTTATCTCCACCAGCGTCGATGCTGCCCCCTATGTCAGTAACCGCGTGACGCAGCAGCAAGAAAAAAAGCAGGAGATCCCTATGGAGACCTTGTTTGTTCAGCAAGCCCAAGAAGCCATCATTCAACGCGATGAAAACAATCAGCTACTCCTCGTGCTTCACACGCTAAATCCAGACATCGCTTTCGTCACAGAAAGACCGGTGCGCATCGCAGGGAAAATCTCGTTGCAACAATTTATGAATACGTTTCACCAGTACCAACTCAACTCGGAAACGAATAATCCCAACAGCACTCTTATTGTGAAATCCAGCGCTTCACTCAACACCCCAGAAAAAAATAGTGGAATACGTCTTCTCTTGTCGAATCCGTCCTACGATCCACACGCACAAACGCTAAGTTACACGATTGGTGCAATCGACTCCCGGGTCGCAATCAAAGAAGGGACGCATCAAAATCCGATCCTTTTCATCGACAACAACTGTCTCTGGCGCTGCGAATAACATTAGATGCTTAAAACATCCGTTTTTTTTATTGCTTCTCTCCACTCAATGCCCTAAGATAGTTCCAACTATAATGAAAACTTTAAAATTACATTCGACATGGCACACTATCTTTTTACTTCTGAATCCGTTGCGATCGGCCACCCAGACAAAGTCGCGGACCAAATTTCTGACGCAATCCTCGATGCCTGCTTAGCGCAAGATCCCTACTCACGCGTCGCATGCGAAACGATGGTCACCACTGGTCTCGTGATCGTCTCAGGGGAAATCACAACGACAGCAAAAATTGACTACAACACAATCATTCGCGACACAATCCAAAAGATTGGCTACAACGAAGGTGCGCTAGGTTTTGACTACCAATCATGTGGAATCATCACTTCGATCAATAAGCAATCACCCGACATCGCGCAAGGGGTCGACGCAAAGAAAGATTCAAAAGAGCTAGGTGCGGGCGACCAAGGACTCATGTTTGGCTACGCGTGCGATGAAACTCCAGAGCTCATGCCTCTTCCCATCATGCTGGCCCACAAAATCGTCCGCTCACTAAAAACCCTACGCGAAAACAAAGAACTTCCCTATTTGCGTCCAGATGCCAAAGCGCAAGTCACCATCGAATACGATGCACAGAATAGACCCACACGTCTTCATACGGTCGTCATCTCGACACAACACTCTTCAGATGCCCACCACACTCTCATCGAAGACATGAAAGCGCTGGTCCATCGCCTAGCCCCCAAAGGCTTCATCGACGAGAACACTCTTTTCTACATTAATCCCACAGGTAGATTTGTCATTGGCGGTCCCAAGGGCGACTGCGGTCTCACAGGACGAAAAATCATCGTCGACACCTACGGAGGAAGAGCCCATCATGGCGGAGGTGCTTTCTCCGGAAAAGATCCGACGAAAGTCGACCGCTCCGCCTCCTACGCCGCCCGCTATGTTGCTAAAAATATCGTCGCAGCAAAGTTAGCAAAAGAATGTGAAGTACAAATTTCGTACGCCATCGGTGTGGCCTATCCTATCGCAATTAAAGTGAACACCTACGGAACAAGCACAGTAAGCGAAGCACTTCTCGCACACGTCATCCCTCTAGTCTTTACTCTCACTCCAAATGGCATTATCGAGATGCTTGACCTTCTTCGCCCCATCTACAGCATGACAGCCTTTGGTGGACATTTTGGTCGCGAGGAAAAAGAGTTCAGTTGGGAAAAAACAGATAAAATCGAAGCTTTACTTGAAGCAATCAAACAAGAATCCTATACTGTAGAGAAAAATTAATAATTAAATGAAATCTATTCCTCTCTTCCTCAGCTTTTTCCTTTTGCTCATCAGCGCGACAAGCTGCTCAAACCGCTCCTGTTACAATTACGACGTCTATGGTGCAGATGAATTCGTGATCGACTCCTACAAAATTCGACAAGGAAAACTCGCCATCCTAGAAATGGAAGGCACCTGCATCGACGACCTCCCCTACGACGCAATGGAAGAATACAAAGATGTCGTCGCAGAAGATGACATCCTCAATATTGTCATCTACCACCCTTCCCGCAAAGACTTGATGCAATCGATCCAATTCATCAACGAAAGTGTCGGCGGATTCAAAGTCTACAAAGGCCATGTCGACCTTCCGGATATCCCTTCTGTCTATGTTGCAGGGCTCACTCTCGACGAAACAAGAGAAAAAATTCAGGAAGAATTCGATCGCCATATCAAAGACGCGGAAGTCTTCGTTTCCTATAAAAATCGTCTCATGAGAAAAGTAGAACTCGCCGGCCTTGTCGCCACCGACGCCGTTCCTGTCGACGGAAAAATGCGTCTTTATGAAGTGCTTGCCAAAGCGCACATTCCGTCTAACGCAAATCTCTTCAAAAGCTACGTTCTACGTGATGGCAGACCTCTCTCGATCGACATGTACCAACTCCTCAACAATGGCGACATGTCCCACAACATCGTCATGTACGGCGGCGACAAAATTTTCATCGCCAACCCTTCCGACACAAAAGTGATGATCATGGGCGAAGTCGGCCTCCCGCGCTACCTCGACATGCCTTACGGATTTATGTCCCTTCGTGAAGCTCTCGTCGCTGCGCACGGCATTCCCTACACCGGCGACAAAAGCAATATCCAAGTCATCAGAGGAAATATCCCCTCCCCAAAAATTTACGTGTTAAATTGGCAGCATATCATCCACCTACCCAACGACAGTCTTCTCCTTATGCCAGGCGACACGATCTACGTAAGCGAAAAGCCAATTACACAATGGAACCGTTTCATCGACCAGCTGTTACCTAGCGTTTCAGGAGTTCAAGCAGGGTATGGAATCTACCAAATCGCACAATAACAACTTTATGCTGATAGGCGACCAAAATGAAAAATCAATGGGATGAGTCAAAAGAATTTTTGGTGACCTTTAGCGATGCCAAACGCATTCTGTCGAAGGCAAAAAATAAAATCCTTTGGACCTCCCTCGTCTTTTCAGGACTTGGAATCGGCTATTCATTGACAAAACCGGTCTCCTACGAAATCAACGCCACATTTAGAGAAAAAAGCAATGCCAGCCAAAGCAGCAACAGCGCTTTTTCTATTAATGCACTGATGTCCGGGGGCGCAGAGAACGATGCAAAACAAGAAGCGATCAGTATCCTAAAATCACGTTCTCTCACTGCTGA
The DNA here is from genome assembly GCA_964367715.1 of uncultured bacterium. GTDB lineage: Bacteria > Chlamydiota > Chlamydiia > Chlamydiales > Criblamydiaceae > CAYIYO01. The sequence continues at coordinate 15,095 of CAYIYO010000021.1, read as the reverse complement.
CCTCATCCGCTCGCTAAATCTCCATGCTGTCCTCACGCCTAAGCCGATAAAACACAACATTTTTGACACGATTCTAGCAAATATTCGCAACGAATATGGACGCTTCCGCCGCTATGTAAGACCGAATATCGCAGACAACATCCCCGCAATCATCGCAAAAGATGTCCACTATGAAAATGAGATTCCTTTAGGAATGACCCTGACTCTCCTTTCCGACGACGAATACGAGCTAAAAGAAGACGGCCATTCGATCGGCAAAGGAAGGTTTAATATTCCTTTCAAAGGAGATAACTTCTCTCTCACACTGGTCAAAAACACCCCTACTCAACCGTCAAATTCCTACTACCTCACACTCCTTTCAGTCAACGCCCTAGCAGATTCTCTCGCAGATAAAATTGATATCACCCCAGAATTAAAGAATAAATCGGTCATAAAAATTACCTACATGGCTCCCGACCGTCATCAAGGCGCTACCATCGTCAATGCATTGATGAAAATCTACCAACAATTTCTTCGCGATGAACAATCGAAACAAACAACAGAGCAGATCGCCTACCTAAAACGTCGCCAAAAAGAAGAAGAAGACTACCTCCGCGGCATCATGCACGACTACTCCAACGAGCGCTACAACGACATCTCTTCGACCGGCTTCTACGACCCCAAATCGACCATCGAATTCATCAGTCTCTCCCAAAGAGAACACGTCCGTAAATCACAAGACATCGACTTCGAAATCAAACGTCTGAAATCCGCACAAGAAAAAGGATGCGTCTACTACGACCAATATTCGACAAGAGGCGACTCCCACGTCATCAATGATCTCCTCAGCGAAATCCGTGCATTAAAAAAAGAATCAAACGAAATTGACTTCACTCTCCGAAACGCCTCTCTCCACTCCAAAACAAACAAAGAATCAACCTTTGCCTCGCAACTAGCAGAAATGGAAGAAACACGTGAAGTCACCGGCTACCTAAAAGAAATGGCTCTCGCACTCCAAGACAACCGCATTCCTGAACCACCAGAAAAGCTCCTTAAAGATCCTAAATACATGCTAGAAGGATGGTTCCTAAAGCTCAAAGAATACAAAAATGTATGGGACGCTTTACCTCCTCAAGAAAAAGAACGCAAAACTGCCGAATGGAACGGTAGAAAGTCCCAATTCCTCGCCTACCTCTCCAACCTGGTCCACTTCTACCAAGCACAAGAAAAAACCCTACAAGAGCAGATGGCTCACCAAGGAAGCAGTCACAACGAATTTCAAGGAATTTCTTTAAAACTCTCTCGCGATCTCTACTTGGGATACTGCTCTGAACTCGACCAAATTCAATCGTCGATGATGAATAATCTCTATGTCATCGAAAATCTTCAAGATCCCGAATTTGAAGTCAGCTCGCTTAAATCCATTGTCCAAGATAGCATCAGCCAAAATATCATCGTGGTCTACTCCAACCAGTTGATGCAGCTCAAAGATCAAGCACATCGCAGTCCTCGCGAACAAGATCGAATCAGAGAAGAACTTCTCCTTCAACGCACCTTTCTAGAAATGCACCTTGCACAAACAAATCAAGTGCTCAATCTACGCAGCAAACTTGTTAAAGATAAAATTTTCAACCTTCAAAACATTACTCTTTCTCTGATCCATCAACGCATCTCCATCTTAGATAAACAGCTCGAAGAATACATCACAACACGTATTTCTTCGCTAGAAGATGAAAAAAAGGTAATCGCTCACCAACAAAAAGAATTGAATTCAAATCTCTCGGAGTGGCCACAAAAGTGGATCGATGAAACAATGGTCGACCAACAACTCAAATCTAGCATGAGCATGAGTCAAGAAATTGCACGTTTGGTCGAAACGAAAAACATCTCCACAAATCTCGATGCTATCCTTTCAGGTCCCATCGATCATGCCATCCCACCCGTTTTTCCTCGCTCACCTAAACTTATCTTATTCGCTATCTTAGGCGGATTAGCAGGAGCGTTCTTCTCGACTTCCTATTTCCTCGCAAAAGAGTCGTTTAGAGGTATCTCTGCTTCTCGCGACAACTTAAGAGCCCTCGGCATTAACGTCTCTGGAACACTTTCGAATCGATACGGAAAAGATCGTTCCTCTCCGCTTCTTGACGAAGATCTTAATACGATGCGCCATGTGCTCACTTTCTTCTGTCAACAAGAGGTCAAAGACAATAAGATTCTTTTAGCCTTAAATAACGGGGCTAACTATTCAAAAGATCTCGCACGCTTAGCCTCAAAAAAAGGGCTTTCCGTCATCCTCGTCCCTGCTTCTCTTTTAGAAACAACGGAGGGAACAACAAAAGGCAAAAAAGGGCTCCTTCAATATCTTGAAGGAGAAATCGATACACCAGAAATTTTCCATGAAGCTGATTACGATTATATTGTACAAGGCGGATTCACCCGATACAGCAACGAACACATCGCAACCCAAAAATACCGCTCCCTAATGGAAGAACTAAAGGAAACGTACGACCTCGTCATAGCCGTCAGCGATGCCTCCCCAAACAGCGCCGAAGTCACCTATTTGCAAACTATTTTTTCTAATATTGCCATCACCCTCAACGACGACTTACTAGAAACTCTCAAACCTTTAATTATAAAAGCAAAACAAGATCCTAATTTTTATTTAACATTTATTTTCACCTCTAGCTCCGAGGAATACTCTTTATCATGACACTTTTTTCTCTAAAAAAAAATAATCGTATTTTTTCTATCGCCCTTTTTATTTTGGCTATTACCTCTTCTCTTCCTATTCAAGCGGCAGGCCCCATCACCCACGCCTACCTTGCAAAAAAATATTTTTCACACACTCCAAAATATGGAGAAGCAGAGAAAAAAGCGTTCATGCGCGGCACCCTTTTTCCGGATATTCGCTATCTAGGAAAAATTTCGCGCAATTCCACCCATTATAATCCTATTTCCTTGGAAGAAATCAAAAATGAACCTTCCCCCTTCCTTGCAGGAGTGAAGTACCACTCCTGGGTTGATATCGAACGCAATAAATACGTCGAAAGCACAACAATAAAAAAACAAATCCCCACAACTGTCGACGCAACTCTCACACATAGCTATCTTAAACTTATCGAAGAAGAACTGGTCTATAAAAAAGAAGGCTGGAACGACTGCTGCGAATACTTATACGACATCTCTCCAGAAGAACTGGACTATCAAATGGAGAAGGAAACGATCATTCGCTGGCACGGAATGTTAACTTTATTCTTTAAAAGCTCGCCTACAACAGCCCTCTCCCTCCTTAGTCTATTCGGTAGCGGAAGCACAAACTTCATCAGCCGTGAAGAAGCCGCAAAATGGGCAACCCTCTTGCCAACCTCCACAAGCGATCCTGTGTTCATCGAATATGTCGAATCGATGCTTAAAAACTTGGAAGACAAGCTCTCTCCCGCACAATAACTAACCCAAGTTGCGACTTGTTACGCACTCCCTAACCTATCTCTAAAAGCGCCTTTGGGCGATCGGTCAGGTTTTCGTGGCCTGTTTTGGTGATTAAAATGGTGTCTTCGATTCTGACTCCACCGACTCCTGGAAGGTAGACGCCTGGCTCGATGGTGATGAGCATTCTCTCTTCTAACTTCACTTTAGAGCCTTTGCGCATCCACGGCTGCTCATGAATTTCGATACCGACGCCATGCCCTAAGTTGTGTGTGAAATTTTTACCGTATCCTTGACTTTCGATATAATCACGAGCGACGGCATCGACGTCACCTATCTGTACACCCGCTTTACATACAGCCAACGCCTTCTCTTGGGCAACGCGCACAACTTCATAAATCGTTTTCATCTCATCGCTGGCTTTACCGCAGAAGACCACACGTGTCATGTCAGAATTATAGTGGCGATCATTCACGCCAATATCAATAAGAACTGGTTGTCCATTCTGCAGTTTTACTCCGGGTGTCGGATGATAGTGCGGCATCGAGCTATTTGGTCCGAATGCAATAATTGACTCGAAAGCAACACCTCGCGCCCCTTTTCGCAACCAAAATATTTCCAATTCTTTTGCCAATTCTGTTTCTGTAACGCCGGGTTTGATCAATCCTAATAGGTAGTCATAGCCTTCTGATCCCAGCTTGGACGCTTCGCGTAATAACTGAATCTCATCTTCATCTTTAATTCTACGCAGGGTCTGCACAAAATTTGGAAGGGGCATTAATTTTATTCCAGTGCCGCGCATTTCTTTTTTTAGTTGTAAAAACTCGTCATGACTCGTGTCAGCGCTATCAAATCCTAGGACTGTTGTGTTTTCTTTTTTCAACTCTTCTTTAAAATTTTCGGGTGTCAACAAAACGGTAGGTATTGGCACTTCGCTTTTGCAGCGTTCATAATAGCGACCATCAACAAATAGGATTGCAAAATCCATTCCAACCAACAGTCTTCCAGCAGATAGCTGCTGTCCGGTCAAGTAAAAGAGATTTGTCATTCCCGTGACTAACAATAACGAACATTCATGCGCTTTCATCTGTTCACGTAATTTTTGTAATCGTTCACGCATTGCCTATCCTCTCGTAAATTGTTTGATTAAATCATTTTCGCTTAAATGGACAATCGTTGGCTTTCCTGCAGGACATTGGAACGGCTTTTCGCATTCCATCAATTGCGCCACTAATCCTCTTGCTTCTTCGATACTGAGTTTCTTTGTTGCGCGCATCGCCACGCGGCTTGCCAAGATTGCCACGCGTTTTTCCGTCTCTTTATGAAAGGCATGTGCCTGTCGTTCCTCCTGCGCCGCATGAAGGAGATCCGCAACGAATGCATTAACATCGATATTCCCAAAAATTGCAGGCAATCCATCAATCAAAAAACTATTTTGTCCAAATTCTTTCAACTGAATTCCTAATCCATTAAGAAACGGGATCTGCTCCCTGATGACTAGCGCTTCCAAAACAGTCGTCTCCACCGTGTGTGGAATCAACAAGCTCTGTACTTCTATTTCTTTTCCTTCTTCCTGCTTCATCATCTTTTCGAAGATAACGCGCGCATGGGCAGCTCTTTGATCGATCAATGAAATGCCCCCTTCCTCCCTTTCTATTAACACAAAACGCGGAATTGTCCCCATCACTTTCGGCAAGGGTTTTATCGGGGTCAATTCTTTAAATAGTACAGGTTCTTGTTGCTCGACTTGAACGGGGACCACACTCTCTTTAAAAGAAAACGAAGGAACAGAAAATTCGGGAGCAAAGGCAGAACGACGAAGCAGTGGTGTTTCATCAATAGGAAAACCCGCAAATTGGGGAACGGAGGGTTTTACAAACGCGAAGGGTTCCTTCATTGGAGCAAAAGAAAAAGGGACGGGATCGCTCTCGGACTCCAAACGAGGACTTTCTGCAATGCAAGACTCGGTGAATGCAGTGACACCTGTGGCATGCAGCGCACGATCGATCGATTGGATAATAAAGCGTCGTAGCTCTTCATCCTGCCGCAACCGCACTTCACGTTTTTGGGGATGAACGTTGACGTCGACGAGATCTCCAGGAAGGGTGAGGTAAAGGACAAATACCGGATGCCGATTTGTTGATAGCATGGTGCCATATCCTTCTCTCACAGCGAAAGAAACGAGAGGGGATGAGACAGGCCGTCGATTAATAAACAAATATTGGCCGGTCCGATTGGCTTTGGTATTTGCAGGTAAACCGACCACTCCTTCTAACTTAAATCGCCCCCCTTCTTCGTCGATGGGACAGCATTGGCCGGCGAGCTCGTCACCGAGTACAGCACGCACGCGCTCTTCTAATGCATCTTCCAAAGCCGGCAATGCCGACAGGACCACTTTGCCGTTATTGATCATTTCGATGCGTTTAGTCGGATTCCCCAACGCAATGATACTTAAAACTTTAAGGATTTCATTTGCGTCGTACGTCGGCGACCGCTGAAATTTCATGCGTACAGGAACATTAAAAAATAGGGACTTCACCTCAATGGTTGTTCCCGGCGCCCTCAACGCAGGTGCCATGCTCACCACTTTCCCCCCTTCGACATTCAACATTGTGCCGATGGCGTCTTTGTCATGTGGGCAGGTGAGTAAGGTAAATTTTGAGATGGAAGCGATAGAAGGGATCGCTTCTCCACGGAATCCCATGGTCCCCACACAAAAAATGTCTTCAACGTCACGAATTTTCGACGTGGCATGACGCTCCAAACAAAGCAAGGCGTCGTCAGGAATCATCCCGCATCCATTGTCGGAAATACGAATGAGCTGGCGTCCCCCTCCACGAATTTCTACTGTAATTTCTGTAGAGCCAGCATCCAATGAATTTTCAACTAATTCCTTTACTACAGAGGCGGGGTTTTCAATCACCTCTCCTGCTGCAATCTTATTAATTGTATGTTCGTCTAATACACGTATTTTCGAAGACATTTCCCGACCTTTTAGCATTCACTTATCTATCACTATATCAAAAGGCTGATTAAGCTTCCCTCTTAAGTTGATGAATTTCATGGGAGGTGATAGAATACAAATAAGCTTATACTCAAGAAGTTATATATGGATTCTTTTTCAACTGCCGTCGCCATCATCAAACGTCTTAACGACGCAGGCCACACTGCCTATTTTGCAGGCGGATGGGTGCGCGACCACATCATGAAAAATGCTTCCGACGACATCGACATTGCAACCGACGCCTCGCCAGAAAAAGTTCTTTCCCTTTTTCCAAAAACAATAAAAGTCGGTATCTCCTTCGGCGTGGTCATCGTTGTCATGAACGGACATCAATACGAAGTGGCGACATTTCGCAAAGACATCGAATACATCGATGGAAGAAAGCCTTCAAAAATTAGTTACTGCTCACCAAAAGAAGATGCCCTTCGCCGCGACTTTACCATCAATGGCATGTTTTATGATCCACTCACACACGAAATCTATGACTATGTCGACGGCGCACGCGATATTAAAGAAGGGGTCATCCGCACCATCGGCGATCCCTATGCCCGCTTCATCGAAGACCGTCTGCGAATGATGCGCGCCTTTCGCTTTGCCGCCCGCTTTCAGTTTGTGATTGATTCAGAGACCCAAGAAGCGATTCGTGCTAATGCGGACACATTATTCCCTTCCGTGGCAATCGAGCGGGTCTGGCAGGAGTTCACAAAGATGGCAGCTTTTCCACATTTTGACTCCGCTCTCATCGAAATGCATCGCCTAGAGCTATTGCCTGTGATTTTTCCCACGCTTGCAGTGGTCCATCTAAATGATCTCAAACAGCGCGTTCTCTGTTTTTCCAACTTTCCTAAAAATTGTCCCGCGATTTTCTACCTTTTGCAATTATTTCCTGCAGCAGCAGTGGAAGAAATGGTGGACTTATGTTTAACATTAAAGACGAGTCGACAAGAGATAAAGCTGGTCGAGACCTATTTTTTAGTAAAAAATATTTTTAATTTAAAAAGTTCTGACAGCACATGGGTCCAATTTCTAGCAAAACCACATGCTCAACTCTGCCTAGAGACTTTCCTTGCAACACTCTCCCCTCAAAATGCCTCTTCTTTTCTTGTGCTTTCAAAAGAAAAAAAAGAACACTTACGTCTCCACATCGAGCGCCTTATCAACAAAACACCTCTTATCACAGGAGACCTTCTTAACGCAGAAGGGATCGTTCCCGGAATTAAAATGGGAAAGCTACTACACCTTGCCGAACAACTTGCCATCGAACATAATATCGACGATACAACGTTCCTCATGACCAAACTGAAACAATCCCCCCAATGGCAAGAGAACTAAAAATGGAAAAATTCATTACGAGCCTTCAACATCCCCTGGTCAAACATCTCGCAAAATTACGTCTCAATCGCACCTATCGAGAAGACCACCACGCCGTTTTGATTGAAGGAAAAAAATTGATTACTGAGGTATGCGCACAGACAACCGCCTACACCATTCTTATCAAAGAAGGTGTCGAGTTACCACCAAATATCAAAGCAGAACAACTTGTGATCGTCACAGACGCTATCATCAATAAAATCGCAGGAACAGTCTCTCCAGAAGGAATCCTCGCCGAAATCCCCCTTCCTCCACAAGCTTCCCTGAAACACAGTACCCGCATTCTCGCGTTCGATGGCATCCGCGATCCAGGAAATATGGGAACCCTTCTTCGTACCGCTGTCGCACTCGGATGGGAAGGTGCCTTTTTCCTTAACGACTGCGTCGACCCCTTTAACGACAAAGCTCTCCGCGCCGCAAAAGGGGCGACTTTCCTTCTGCCCTTACGCACGGGATCGTGGAACGACCTACTTTCCTTTATACAAGAAGAAGGCCTAACTGCTGTCGCTGCCGACATTGATGGCACTTCTATTGACGCTTTCTCCATCCCCAAAAAAATCGTTCTCATTCTCGGTAATGAAGGAGAAGGAATCTCCGCCGCAGCAGCAGCGCATGCGACAAAAATTACAATCCCAATGTCCGGACGAATGGAATCGCTAAATGTTGCCGTCGCTGGAGGAATCCTAATGCATACTTTAAGAGGCTCTAATGAAAAATAATAAGGACAACGACAACTCTTACATGCCAAAACAATGGGTAGGATGCGATGTAGAAGCGGAATACATGGGAGAAGAACGCAAACAATCCAAAGAAGACCGTAAGCGTCTATCGAAACGCGACCGTTCCAAATACAAAAAAACCGACCAAAAGATGCTGAAAAAGGCAGAAAACTCTTCGGATGATAGTCTCCCGACAGGAAGAGTTCTTTCCATCAAATCCCAAGAAATCATCGTGGAACATGAAGGAAAAATCTACCGTTGCATGCTGCGCGGCATCTTAAAAAAAGAACGCAACAACATGAAAAATTTGGTCACCGTCGGTGACATGGTCCGCTTCGAACCTCTCAACGAAAATGAAGGTGCCATCACCTTCGTCAATCCAAGAAAATCCGTTCTATCGCGCGCAGACAACCTTTCGCGCCGCAAAGAGCATCTAATTGCAGCCAATATCGACCAAGTTCTCATCACAGCGTCCCTTGTGAATCCTCCGTTAAAACCCTTTTTAATCGACCGCTACATCATCGCAACACAAAAAGGGAACATGAACCCTGTTCTCATCGTCAATAAAGTCGACCTATTAGAAAATAATGAAGATCCTTTTGTCCTAGAAGAAAAGGAATTGTACGAAGAGTTTTTAAAAGCCTACGCAAAAAGCGGATTCCCCATCATCTCCATCAGCGCAGAAACAGGAGAAGGCTTAGAAGCTCTACGTGACATCATGAAAGATAAATCCTCTGTCTTCTCGGGTCAATCCGGAGTAGGAAAATCGTCTTTGATCAACAAAATTACAGGCCTTGACCTTACTGTCGGTGAAACAGTTTCCCACACAAAAAAAGGTGCCCATACAACAACAAGTGCACAATTGATCCCTCTTTCTTTTGGGGGATGGTGCATCGATACTCCAGGAATCAAAAGCTTCGGTCTATGGAACCTCACTCCTGAAGAAGTCGAACCTTACTTTGATGAAATCATCGAAGCAGGGCATCATTGCAAATTTCCCGACTGCTCCCACCGACATGAAAAGGAGTGCGCAGTGATCGCTGCTGTAGAAGAAGGAACGATCAGCATCATTCGCTACGCCTCCTACATTGCTCTCCTTGATACATTAGCAGAAGAACATAAAAGACGTTAAAAAATTGACAACAACTGTAATCGGTCAACCGCGGGTGCTTTCAGATTGGTCCAAATCAAAATTTCAGCCGCTCCTCGGTATAAAAGACCGCCATAATTAACCGCCATGGAATGGGAGTAAGGTTTGATAATTTTATTTTTACAATAGGATGACAAAAAAATCATAAAGAGATATATTTAGTTGATATCAACCTATCTTTTGAGAATTTTATGCACAAAATACTGCTTTCACTTTTCCTCCTTTTAGCTACATCTTCTCCTTGCAACGGTCTTCAATTAGGCGGTCTCAGCTATCTTGAGCAAGTGAATCCAGGCGAGCAAAAACGTGTAAAAATTACTCTTATCAACGATAAAGATGAAGAAGAAGATGTCGATTTTAAGCTATGCGACTACGCCACACACTGTGACGGTGAACACCGCATGGAAGAAATCGGCACTTTAGATCGCACGAATGGTCCTTGGATCACATTGAGTTCAACTCGTGTAAGACTTAGCCCCAAAGAAACGTCTGATTTTTATCTTACCATCGATGTTCCCAAAGACGATGATTTGAAGGGAAGCTACTGGAGCATTTTACTTGTCGAACCAAATAAACCTGTCCAATCCATTAGCACAGAAGACAATGGATTTACCTTAAACGTAAAAATACGATACGCCTATCATATCATCACAAACGTCAACCAAGGCACCGCAAAACTTAAAATTTTGAATAAAGAATTCAAAACGATCGATGATAAACAAGTATTTACAGTAGACGTCTCCAACACAGGCGAAATTTTTCTCAATCCTAAGCTCATATTAAAACTATATGATGCGAAAGGAAAACTTGCAAAAACTGTCGACGGACAAGCCGAACGTCTTTATCCAGGAAGTTCACAACGCTACTATCTCAATTTACAAGAACCAAACGATCAAAAATATACCGCTTTTTTAGTCCTAGATAACGGCGATGATCATCTTTTTGGTGACAGCTTTGAACTCCCTCTAACAAAAAATTCTTCGCCCCCGCTCCAAATCAGTAAAGATTCTCCTCTCAACGCCCCACTTTCCATTGAAACTCCGGCCTTGTTTTTAGAGCAGGATTACCTATACCGAGGAGCAGCTGAAATTTTGAATTTAGACGATCTCAAAGCCGCGGGGTTCTCGCATCGCAAATGGGTCAATATTAGCAAGATGAATCCATTTGCGATGCGGCAACCGCGGGAGCTTTCAGAGTGGTCTAAATCAAAATTTCAGCTCCTCCTCGGTATAATATTCCCATGATCTTACGCCTACTTCTACTGCTTTTACTACTCAATAGTAACAGCGTATACAGCCTCCAACAAGAAGGCATCAATGTCCGCTTCCTCCAAACCATGGTAGATGCACGCCCTGGTCAGCTAGTCACACTACAAGTCATGATATCCAATAAAAGTGCACGCGATTATATCACCCTTGGCCGTCTTAACGCCCCTCCCGACTGGAAAGTCACCTCAAATGAAAGTCTTTTCTCCCACCTAAGCGCAAACCAAAGCTACATGCAAACGCTCACCATTCAAGTAGCAGAAGACTCCCCAGAAGGAGAATTTAAGATCGAATACGATGTCTTTAATCGACAAAATCTTAATATTCATGACCGCGACCAGGCAATAATTGTTGTCCGTCACCTTCCTTCACCTTCCTACTCTCAAGAAGAGCAATTTTTTACTGAACCCGATCAAGAGGAAGAACCCGAGCCAGAAGAAGAATTTGACTTTTCGAACAACTCGCCCTTCGAAGAAGAATATTTCGAAAACCTCCCAGACGAATATCTCCACGTCACCTCACCGCGACTGTCTAAAAATCAGCAAGGAAACGTTCTCTTTGTTAGTGTATTACTAAACAACACTTTAAATATTCCCACCTCTTCTACTGTCCACATCACCCCTCCTGAAGCATGGACATCTATCACACCTCAAAAAGAAACGATTGAATTAGAGCCCAACAGCTCTCTTTTAAAAATCTTTGCTATAAAAATTCCAGACAAAGCGATAGCAGATGAATACAAATTAACCGTCGCTACAGAAGGCGACTTCAACGAAAAAAAAGAGATCACCCTCTTTATCGATGAGATATCAGAATTTTCTGTCACCCTACTCGACGAAAAAAAATACTACCCTCTAAACGACTCGTTTACTTTCTCTGTTGAATGCAAAAACAAAGGAAATCACCCTCTTTTTATTGATTTGAATAACGAAGGGGATCCTAAATGCGCAATCCACTGCGAAAAAACCTCTTTTATAATCGCTCCCTATAGTTCCGAAATAATAAAAATAACCATCGATCCCGAGGTCCGTTTAGGAGGCAATTTAAAACAGGTTGTTTTCTTGTCTTTCAGAGACACCAAAAAAAATAAACTTATTTGCACTCAACCGTACACTTTTAATATGACTCCCATCATGGAAGATGAGGATGATCCTTTTATCCGCATCCCTTCCCATTTTAGAGTCTATGGTCTAGGTAACAACAGCGATATTGTTTTCGCCGTCGAGGCTGCCGGTGAAGGATTGATCAATCCCGAACGCAATCGCTATTTCGAATACTTCTTTCGTATTCCGACAAAAACAGAAAATGTCATCTTCAATATTGAGCAACGTCTTTACGTAGGACTGAGCGAGCCGGAGTGGGACATTTCTTTGGGGGACACCGTTTATGACTTAAGCCCCCTCACACAAAACTATCGGTATGGGCGTGGAGCCGGATTCAACCTCCACAAAAGTCAATGGAATGCAGGTGCCCACTATACACAAAACACCTTCAATAACGACTACAATCCAAAAGAACTCTGCGGCTACTATGAATTCGTCCCTAACGATTGGTTTAGCGTCGCCGGCAACTATTTACATAAAAATTTACAAGAAATTCCTACTTCAAATATCGCCACGGTCTCTTCAGAGTTTATGCCAATTAAAGATAATGTCACCGAACTAGAGTTTGGAAAAAACTTTGTTGATAACGTTGGCAGCTACGATACTTATGCTTACCGCGCGGCAACACGCGGCCGCTATAAGCGCGATACCTGGTACAGCTGCGAAAAAATTTATGCTGGATCCGCATTTTTTGGATATTATCAACACACAGATAGCTTCAATTCGACGGTAGATTTTCCCATACGCTCTCGCCTAAGAGGAAACCTAAGCTACACGTTCCTTAACCAAAATTTCGACGAAACATTCAACGCCTATTCTAAATCTAAAAAATTTGAAGAAGTTGATATAACAGCTCCTAGACAACGGCAATGGAATGCCACTTTCACCTACAGTCTCTCTAACTCCCAAACCGTTTCCATCAATGGTCTCGTTTTAAAAGCAAGAGATGTCGGTCTGACGCATCAATACCATTTTCTTCAAAAATGGGGAGGCTTTACTTATACGCTCTCTCATAAAGGATATACCTTTAATTCTAATGTTGCCTTTGGAAATCAACACGATTTTGAAGGGCACAACACCTCAGACCTCCTCCAACGTTATTACTTTTACCTAAGCAAACAACTATCAAGCAAATTAAGTAGCTCCTTATTCTACGAAGGAGGCAACACAAACTATTATGATGCAAGACCGTGGCGCACCTCCGTCGGTGGTTCTCTACGCTACGAATACGGCTTCGGTTCTTGGTACGAAATTTTTCTACAGAAAGTAAACAACACCCCAGATCAATATAACTTCTCCCAAATCTCCGGAATAATGAACCATACCTTCAAAAATTTTCACTCAATCCAAGGAACCGTTCAATATTTCCGCTACCAAACGCATTACACGAACAACTTTCAATTTATCGTCTCTTACACAATTCCTTTTGGATTACCAGTATCGAAAAAAAATAACTCGGGTTCCATAAGAGGCTACGTATACGATAGTTATTATAATCGTCCTGTAGCAAGCACGGTGGTCAGCGTCAACGGTGGTCAAACAACAACAAATGCACAAGGATATTTCAACTTTCTAAAAGTTCCGCCAGGAGAAAAAAATCTAAAAGTCGATATCTTACCCAAAGACCTAATTACACAACAATTCTCACATCCGATTATTGTTGAAAGGGGTAAACCAACAGATATCAATATTCCTGTGACTCCAAGTTGCCATCTGAGCGGAAAAGTCCTCTTATATGCCTACGAAGAGCCTTCCACTTTTTCTTCCACGCATCCTCGTGAATTAGTACAGAAAAATGAAATGCAGGATATTTCCATCACAATCGACCGTGATAATGGAAAAGAAATCTATAATTTTATAACGAATTCTAATGGATCATTTAAATTCAATGATTTACGTCCAGGAACATGGCGCATTAGCATCGACACAAGCGAATTACCCCCTCTGCACGAAGTAAAATCAAATGATTTAATCGTTGCGATTGAACCCGAAGAACATAAAGAAGTTACATTTAAAATTGTTCCTAAAATTCGTGTGATTCAACCTCTAGATTAAAAATTATTTTACATAATGCTTGATGAAATAAAAGTGATTGGTTACTACTAGCATAAGACTGACTCAAAACAAAAAGAGAAAAAGTTATGCTAAAAAAAACGATCTACTCCACTTTAGTTCTTTTATTTGGAATACATTCATTCACTTATGCAGCAACCACTGCAACAGCAATAGTAACCTTTACCATTGCATCGATTGACTCGATTACAGTCTCTGGAAATCCCGCCGCATTCGTCATCAATAGCGCAACAGCGGGTAGTCCGCCTACAACCCTCACAGATACCACAACGACATATGCAATCACTACTAACAATACAGCCAGAAAAATTACCGGTGCCATCGACACTGCAATGCCAACAGGAGTCACTCTAAGCGTCGCTCTTGCTGCGCCGTCAACAGGTACTTCTGCAGGGACAGTTGCCCTTAGTACCACCGCAGCAAACCTTGTGACTGCAATCGCCAATGTTGCGCAAGCAGGATTACAAATTACCTATACACTCGCTGCTACAGTAAACGCAGCCCCAGCAGCATTAGCAACACGAACCGTAACTTATACGGTTGGACCTTGATTTTGAACCACGAACGGTATATTTGTGTATAACATAGTCGATATTTTTTTAAAATTTTCTCTTAATTACTAATTTTTCTAATTGAAGAAATTAGTATACTATTCACTAGGTATAGTACGCACTACCTACTAGTACTTTGTTTATTCTCAAAATTTTAGCCTCAAATGGACTTTAACGGATTTTTACCGAAATATACACAAGTGAAATCAAGAATCGGTTTTTAAGCGATGTGAAAGCTCCCGCGATTGACCGATCAAAAGTCGTTTAATATTAATAATATGAACCGACTTTTGATCGGTGAATCCCGGGGCTTTGACATGCTCAAAAAGCCAATTTTTGAATTCACTTGTGTATAAGTCCTAGGGATAAAAGGTCAACTCTTCGCACGATAAATAAAACTTTTTTTTCACAACACCTCTTTTATAAAAAATAACATACAAGGGTTTGTGATGAA
>CAYIYO010000020.1:0-31076 GCA_964367715.1 uncultured bacterium | reverse complement strand
AACGGCAAGTGCACCCGCAATCATAGTGGGGATAAATAAGCCCACTGTCCCCATGCTTGCGATCACGACGGTTGCTGCAAAGCCGATTGCTGCCGCAGGGATAATTGCCGGTGCAAACAAAACTGTCAGTGCAACCGCTGCTGTTACTAGAGCTACTCCACCTAATACTCCACCAACGACTGCCATTGCAATCGCTGCTTTTTTCCAGCCATCTAATGGCTGTCCACCTGAAATTTCTGCTGATTTCATATTGCCCACCTATTATATTTCTATTGATTATAATCAAAACATCTTTGGATTAATTATAAAACAGATTGATATTAAAAATCAAATTACTTAACAATATCTTTAAAAATAAATTTAATAAAAAAACTCCACTATCACAAGAAAAATAATTGGATATTAAGGCACGCTCCTATTAAAATGGCGTTAAGACTATGTTTACATTACCCAATATTCTCTCTTTTCTTCGCCTTCCCTTGGCATTTTTGCTGTTGGATGAGAGTCCTATGGTGCGTACGGTCGCCATTATTGGCGCAGGCATGACGGATTTCCTCGATGGACGATTGGCACGCCATTTTAAGCAGACATCGCGCTTTGGCACCGTCCTAGACCCATTAACCGACAAATTCTTTGTGATGATGGCGTTAGGGATTTTTATTGCAGAAGGAAGGATTTCGTTTCTTGAAGTAGGAACAATGCTTTCGCGGGATATCGCTGTGTGCCTTTTTGGACTCTATTTGATTGTTGTGGGAAATTTTGGAAAGTATAAGATTCGGTCGATCTGGTCGGGAAAGGTCATGACAACATTGCAGTTTTTTGTCCTGCTTTTGCTAGCCAATCAATGGGTCATCCCCTCTCCCGCCTATAGTGCATTTCTCTTATTAGGCATCGCCGCTTTGTGCGAGCTATGCCTATCAAAAGAGACCCCTTTATCCGAAACGGAATAAATTACGCATTCGCCGGTTGTGCTTCTTGGATGCTGAGAGTTTGCTCTTCTTGCGCGAGCTCTTCTTGCTCTTTTAGTTCTGCAATTTCATTGAACTGTTTTCCTAGCATCTGTACAGCAAAGATCCAGCCAACGATTGCCAATAAGATAATCACGGCAAGGTACGGAGCACACGCTGGCAGTGTAAAGAAGATCATGAGGAGGCCTTGGTGGATCAATGATCCGCCGGACTTACCTAAGCGCGATCCTACACCATCGATAGCGGCCTTGCCCTTGAGTTTCGTTTCGTGGTCGAGAGGGATAAACGCCATTTCCTTTGTCGAATCAAAGACAGAGTACTTCATGGCTTTACTCAAGCAGTTTTGTGCGGCCCCGAAATAGACAGCAATGACCAGTGGCGTCATTCCTGTTAAGGCAATGGCGGCAGGGCTTAGTGTCTCTTTAAAAATCATAAATGTGAAGAAGCCGGAGCAGGCAAACAACATAATAAATGGAGTGATAGAAGCGGTCCATGTCCATCCTAGACGACGAATCATCCACGCCATAAAGAGAGAGACGATCGTTGAGATCAGTCCTGTGGCCGAAGTCAAGTTATTAAGGTAGGTTTGGAATTCATGCTGCGAAGGATATAGCTCGCGCAATTGGTCTTTCCAGACGACCTCTGCAAGGTTCATGGTGAGGTTGTAGCCGACGACAATAATGGCAATGCAGGCAAGGTATTTTGAGTTCGACAAAAAGTTAAAACTGTCCTTCATCGACATCTTCTGTTTTTTAGCTTTGAGGGCGCGTTTTGTCTTATGGAGCTCGTCAAAGGCGGGATCCGTCAATACATTTTTATTCATCCAGCGAAATGCGAGCATCATGACGACGCCCGAGGCGATGACAACGAGGACTATCACATCGACAGTTTGTTCCCATGCGTTGGATCCAAAAGGAAGGTGTGGATTATAGTCTTCGCCTAAAGAGAAGAAGTTGGAGGCTTGTCCTGCAGTCACAGCGGCGATGTTTGAAAAGATACTGAAGACGCTATAGAAGCGGCGGGCTTCGAAGATACGGGTGATTTCGTTAGCGAATCCCCAGAAAAGGACTGACATGACCATACTGCCCCATAGTTCGCACATCACATAGAACACTGTATACGTCCAATAACAACACATCGCAATGAGGCCCTTAAATCCTTCTGGCAGCATTGCTTCTAGCGGAGCGACCATGCCGACAGGATGCAAATATTCGCAAAAGGGATGCAAAACAAAGGCAAAAAGGGCAAAAGCGACAAGAAAGCTCGATACCATGACATAGAAAACGCGCTCTTGGCTATAAATATTGGACATCTTTGCAAAGAGCAGTGTCATCAACACCGCGCAAGGGAGAATCGCCCATACTTTAATAAAAGGGATAACCGCCGCACCAGAAGAAGTGATGACTAACGTATCTTTGAGGCTGCGTAGGACACTGTAGTTAAAACAGACGCAGAACAACATAATGACCATAGGAATGAATTTTCTAAATTCATGGCGATGGATGGGCCATAAAAATGAACGAATTCTACCAAAATTAGCTTCTTCTACAATTGACGACATCTTTGTGCCTTTTAAACGGTTAGTATATAAAAAATTTATGCGGGTTGTTCTTCCAAGCGTAATTCTTCTGGAACAACCTTTTCTTCGGATGCCGATTGCTGCTCTAAAGCAGCCATGGCGTTAAATTCTTTGCCTAGCACGCGCGTCGCTGCAATCCATATTGCAATGACGACAAGTAGACATACCCCTACATAAGGAGCGCTTTGAGTGATCGAAGAAAAAACGAGGAGTAAAGCCTGGTGAACGACGGATCCCCCCGACTTTCCTAAGCGGGAGCAGACACCATCGACAACAGCTTTTCCTTTAATTTTATCTGCAGGAGATAAAGGAACAAATGCCATTTCCCGTGTTGCATCAAAGACAGTATATTTTGCAGCACGACTTAACACATTCTGGGACGTTCCAAAGAACACAACTAAGGCCAAAGGTAGCATCCCAAAGAAAGAATGGAGAAGAAATGGATAGTTTTCTTTCACGACAAAAGAGCCAAAAAAAGCGACACTTGTCACAAGCAAGACGATAGGAGTCACCATCGCAGTAAAGGACCAGCCTAGGCGGCGGATAGAGTTCCCTGAAATAAAGAGAGATGTCAACGTCGCAATGACTCCGATGAACGAGGTCACCTGGTTCATATAAAGATGGTACTGTTTAGGATCGGAATAAAGCTCTTTTACTTCAT
This sequence comes from uncultured bacterium, assembly GCA_964367715.1. Taxonomy (GTDB): domain Bacteria; phylum Chlamydiota; class Chlamydiia; order Chlamydiales; family Criblamydiaceae; genus CAYIYO01. The sequence continues at coordinate 27,868 of CAYIYO010000020.1, read as the reverse complement.
GCTTCCATAGGACTTCGACAAGGTTGATGACCATATTATAGGCGATGACCGTCACCACAATACAAATCATGTAGCGGGAAGTGAACATATAACGGAAGCTTTCGCGAAGGGAGAGCTTGCCACGCATCGCTTTCTCTTTTTTCTCTTCGCTGGCATCATAAAAGGCGGGATCGGTCAACACGCGTGTGTTGAGCCAACGAAATAGCATCAATGAAATGATGCCGGAAGTGACAATCATCCCCAATAAGATATAAAGCGACTGTTCCCATTCCGTCTGTCCAAAAGGAAAACTCGGATTATATCCTTGGCAGCAAACCATAATAGAAATTTGGCCGGCGATGATTCCAGAAAAATTGACGGCGACACCAAAGACTGCATAGAAACGTTTTGCCTCTCCTAGTCGCGTAATTTGATTGGCAAATCCCCAGAGGAGCATCGACAAAACAATACTGCTCCACAGTTCTGACATCACATAAAAGCTAGTAAAGGTCCAATTGCGAACTGCAGCAACCAATCCTTTGAGTCCAAGAGGAAGAGCCGCCTGCATCGTATCGGCAAACGCATGGGGATGAAGGAGATCGCGATTAGGATAAAGCGCAAGGGCAAAGAGAGCGAAATAGGTGATGAAACCACCAGCGATAATATAGAATACCCATTCTCTGCTCACGCGATTCGAAAGGCGTGTGTAAAGATAGGCCATCAGGACCGATCCAGGAAACATAAACCAGAATTTAATAAAGGGAATGACTTCGGCGCCGGACTGTTTAGCGTTGACGACCAGTGTGTCTTTTAATGTCCGTAAAACATTATAATTGAAAGTAATAAAAAAGAATAAAAGTAGCATTGGCACAAGTTTCTTCATCTCATGCCGATGGATGGGCCAGATAAGAGCTCTTAGCCATCCAAATTTGGACTCTGCCTGATTAACTCCTTCCATCACCCCTCACTTGCAAAGCTTTATGAATGCCGCGTCTCATATGCCTCGTGTTTAACGGTTGTAAATCAAAGTTTTGTTAACTTCGAAGAAGATTTTAAACTATTTTTCCTTTAATTACAAGATAATAGGTGCGTGTTTCTCCTTATATTGACCATTTCCCGAGAGCGCCTCGATCCCTGGCAGGGTTCCAAATTCGATCAGCTCCAATGCAGCGCCTCCCCCAGTAGAGAGGTGGCTAATACGGTCTGCCTCTCCTGTGGCGTAAAGTGCTGCAACAGAGTCCCCGCCGCCTACAACCGTCATGGCGTCCAACGAAGCAACCGTATGGGCAATGGCATTGGTTCCTTCAGCGAAGCGTGGAATCTCAAACACGCCAAGCGGTCCATTCCAAAATACTGTCTTTGCTTCTTGCAGTTCCTGATCAAATAAATTTATTGTCAAAGGACCAATATCGACTCCGCTAAAGCCAGAAGGAATCCCCTCTTCTATCGTGACCACACGAGAAATCGCATCGGCAGAAATTTTATCGGCGACCACATTATCAATAGGAAGAAATAATTTTACTTTTGCGCGCTCTGCTTCTTCAATTATTTTTTTTGCAGTAGGAATCCACTCTTCCTCATATAACGAATCTCCAATAGAAACGCCCTGCGCCTTTAAAAAGGTGTAGGCCATCGCACCACCAATGAGTAGTGCGTCTACTTTTTTCAACAGCGCCTTTAACACTCCTATTTTAGACGAGATTTTCGCACCACCAATGATGGCATAGAAGGGACGCTTTGGACGGAACAAGAGTGGCTCAAAAAATGCGAGCTCTTTCTGCATGAGCAAACCTGCAGCGGCCGCTCCTTGAAAATGGTGAGGGACAGTAAAGGTTGAGGCATGGGCGCGATGGGCAGTCCCAAATGCATCATTGACATATACATCTCCTAAAGCGGCAAGCTGGGAAGCAAACAGTGGTTCTTCGTCAGGCTTTTCCTCTCCTTTATGAAAGCGCAAGTTTTCGAGTAGGAGCACTTGTCCTGCCTTAAGCACCTTTGCCAATGCGTCGACATCCGATCCGACACAATCCGGCGCCATCTGGACGGGAACACCCAACAATTTTTCTAACGCTTTCGCACAGGGAGCGAGTGAAAATTCTGGAGAGGGCTTTCCCTTGGGACGTCCGAGATGACTCATCAGAATGACGCTGCCGCCATTGTCGAGGACATAACGGATGGTAGGAATAGAAGCTTCGATGCGAGAAAGGTCTGTGATTTTACCTGATTTATCGAGAGGAACGTTAAAATCGACGCGAATCAAAACTTTTTTTCCTTTGATCGGCAGGTCGGTAACGCTAAGTTTATGGTGCATGAAATTCCCTGAATAATCAGTATAAATTCAAGTTATAAACGATGAATTGAACAGAGTCAAGGCGAAGAAAACAGAGATGGACCTCAATCACTTAAGAAAAGAATATAACAGCAAACGACTGACAATCAGTTCTATGCATGCAAACCCGTTTTTTCAATTTAACGGATGGCTTCAAGAAGCGATTAAAAAAAAATTGATCGAACCCAACGCCATGACGCTGTCCACTGCGACCAAAGAAGGGAAGCCCTCAAGCCGTGTTGTCTTATTAAAAGAGGTCGATGACGAAGGTCTCCTTTTTTACACCAATTACGAAAGCCGCAAAGGCAAAGAACTCATAGAAAATCCCTTCGCTTCATTGAACTTTTATTGGAAAGAGTTGGAGCGACAACTCACCATTGAAGGCACAATCCAAAAGCTATCCACAGAAAAGTCCACCACCTACTTCCACAGTCGTCCTCGCGCCAGTCAACTCAGTGCATGGGTATCGTCACAAGGAAATGTTATCTCGTCTCACGAGTGGATGGAAGACCGCTTTTCTGAGTTGCAAAAAGAATTTGAAGGAAAGGAAATTCCTCTTCCTCCTTATTGGGGCGGATTCCGCCTCGTGCCCACCCTTTTCATTTTTTGGCAAGGACAGCGCAACCGACTGCATGACCGCTTTCGCTACCAAAAGAATAATGAAGAATGGAAGATCGATCAAATCGCCCCTTAAACAGATTAAAAGGTAATGATGATGCAAAAAAAATCGTGGGCTGCAGGTATTGATCTCGGCGGAACAAAAATACAACTCTTACAACTCGATACCGAAGGCAATGTCGGAGAAAAAATTCGCTGCGAAACCGATGTCCAAGGGGGCCCACAAGCAATACAAGAAGAAATTATTCGCACTCTAAAGCAGCTCGAGCAAAAAATTGGATGCTCTCCTGTCGCCATCGGTATTGGCATCGCAGGTCAGATCGAAGAAAAAACAGGAAAAGTCCTTTTCGCCCCGAATCTAAAATGGGAAAATGTTCCGATTCAGGAGATGCTCTACAATCAATTGCATATCCCACTCTCCGTCCTCAACGACGTCCGCGCAGCAACATGGGGAGAATGGCTGCATGGTGCAGGAAAAGAAAAACAAAATTTGCTCTGCATCTTTGTCGGCACAGGAATTGGTGGAGGCATCGTTTTCGAAGGCAAAATGCTCGCAGGCAGCTCCAATAGTGCGGGAGAAATTGGACACATGGTCGTCTCTCTTAATGGTCCGCGCTGCACCTGCGGAAACAACGGATGCATGGAAGCGATCGCCGGCGGATGGGCAATGACAGAACAAGCAAAAAAACGTATCAGGCAATATCCAGAGCAAGGAAAAATTCTCATGGAAAAAGCGGACGGTGATGCCGAGGCCATCAACGGACGTCTCATTATGAAAGCTGCACTGCTCAACGATCCTCTATCAAAAGAAATCATTCAAGAGGCGACCGCTGCACTTGCTGCAGGGACAGTCTCTCTTGTCAATATATTGAATCCGGAATGCATTGTGTTTGGAGGCGGGGTCATCGAAGGGATGCCCGAAATAGTGCAACACGTCGAATCACACGTTCGTCAACATGCTCTGAAAGCAGCGACAAAGGAGTTGACGATTGTACGCGCGCAGCTTCAGAATAATGCAGGAGCCATTGGCGCGGCCGCCTACGCCCTCAAGACGTTACCACTGATGAATAGACTCCAGCAGAAGTAAAAAGAAAATGCAGGGGCTGAGAAAAAAAAGAGACTTACTCGAGAGAGCTAAAAGGGTTGCCCATCTGTTCGAAAAGATTTCCTTTTTTACGACGTTTGAGTTCCGAGCGCAAAGAAAATAAAAGATCTTGATCGAAGTCTTTATTCGAAGCCCACTGCAAATACTGATGCGGCACATCGCGCATTAGACGGCCTTTGTGTGGTCCCAGGGGCATTGTTTTGAGAAGGATAGGACGAGAAAGTGCTTCATGCAACTTTTCTGTCGTTTTAAAGCGGTGGGACAAATGTTTAAACACTTCGATGTTCACTCTGACATCGCTCATCGCGCGATGCGATCCATCGGAAGGTACATTAAAATGCAGGCCTAGAGTTGCGAGAGCATTCGAAGGACTATCCCCATACAAGCGAGCAAGGCGCAACGTGTCAATCGTTGGATTTTGACGAATGCGGCAAGGGATTCCTGCTTTCTCTGCTGCTAGCGCAATTAATTCAATATCAAACTTTACGCCATGACCGACAATGGTGCGTCTTCCAATAATTTCTAACACACGTGCCAATACGTCGCCAATCTTAGGCTGGCCATCGACCATTTCTTGTTTGATGTGATGGATTTCTATCGAGCTCTCAGGAATCACGCACAAAGGATCAATAAGGCTTTCAAAGCTGTCCTGAACGCCCTCCGATAAGGTAAAAGAAACAACCGCCACTTCAATGATCTGGTCCATCTTTGGATCCAATCCTGTCGACTCACAGTCGATACAAACAAACTGATCTTTCTCTAAAAGGGGCATTGGTCTTTCCTAATCTTGTAACGCATCATTAATCATCGCCATCAACTTCTGTCTGCCGACATTTTTGCTTGAAGAATAGTGAACATAATGCAGGTTTTCTAAATTAAACGCTTGTAAGATTTTTGCTGTATTGGAGTTTTTCTCGCTCTGTCCGACCTTATCGACCTTGGTCAATACCATGATCATCGCATGTCCGCTGTGCATCAACCAGTTCATCATCAAAAAATCATCTTCATTAGGCATACGACGAATGTCGAAAAGGAAGAGAACGAGTTTTAACGTCGGACGATTCTCTAAAAACTTCTGTACCATCGGTCCCCACTTGCGCCGAACTGTCTCTGGAACCTTCGCATAGCCATATCCGGGAAGGTCCACAAAAGCAAGGCTTTCATCAACGGTAAAGAAGTTCAATGCCTGAGTCTTTCCCGGTGTCGACGACGTTTTTACGAGTCCACGGACCTGAAAAAGGTTGTTCATCAAAGACGATTTTCCGACATTGGAACGTCCTGCTACCGCAACTTCGGGCATCACCCTTCCCTGCAGGTCTCTCATCGTCGGATACCCTTTCATATCCACTGCCGTGGTCACAAAAGCCGCTTTTTTAAATGCATATGCTGCCATCTTACTCTATCCCTAACTCTATAATTATTTCTCTCTCGGTCGGACTCACATGCGCCATTCGCACATTCACCACATTAGGGGGCAACAAAGGCAAAATCCTTTCCGACCACTCAATGCAACAAATGCCGCCCGCTTCAAAGTATTCGTCAAATCCCATGCCCATGAATTCGTCGGCATCACGCAGACGATACAGGTCAAAATGGTAGACAGTGCGTTTTCCAGTATAGATGTTCAGATAAGTAAAGGTAGGACTGTTGATTGCATCTGCACTCACCAAAGCCACGCCGGCGGCTAAGCCTTTAATGAATGTTGTTTTCCCTGCCCCCAGCTCTCCGAAGAAACATACCACACTATTTGCTGGAAGGGAACGCCCTAACGACGCTCCCAACTCCATTGTCTCTTCTGCTGAACGACAGATTGTCTTCATCGTACGTAAGGGCTATGACAGCCACTTCTCCACGTAAGGAACAAACTCTTCATGGTCCGCAAGGGACTCAAGAAAACCAGCAACTTTGTCTTCGACGAGCTGCTGCTGAATGAATTCGAGCAGTCTTCCTTCGATTTGATAGCGGTTCTGATTCTGCACTTCAAGCAATGTCATCGGACGCAGGTAGTTCGTTTTGAAGTCTTCAATAACGGCTTCTTTCGTCGCAAAAATCTTTCCGCTCATCGCCGCAGAATACACTTTTTTCGTGATCGGCTCTTTGCTCTTCGACTTACCAATGTAGCTACGAATCACTTCCAAATCATCGGACACAAAAAAGCGCTTCACACGTAGTCCGCCCACACGCTCCGTATTTTCTGGACACTTAGACACCCAATCATAGATCGCATCTTGTGGATTCGGATTGGTGTTATCTCCGAAGACTTTTCCAGTGAAAGGGCAGATATAAATTTTTCTTGTGCCTTCGTTGACTGCTTCTTGGCTGAAGCTAATTTTGATCTCGGCTTCGCGCCATAGTGGCTGCTCCGCTTCAATCGCTTTCAAGGCATCGTCAGCGTTTAAATAAATAATTTTTTGTTTAGGATAAAGCACTGGTTTCATGTTAAAACGGTGCTGCATGTAAAATAAATAAGTGTTTACAAGTTCGACAGGATCATTCTCTACAAGAAAAGCATGTAGCTTATCTTTAAGATCCGGGGATAATAGTGTACTTTTTGTCATTGGAACCTCTAGCGAATAAAAAGAGAAGTGGTTAAATTAATACTGTATATAGGGTAACCCGACCGAACTTTATTATCAATGTAATTCTTTCCTTGAATTAGCTCTCACCCCAGAGGAAACGGCCTATGCTAACGACACGCGAAATCACTATTCCCGGATACGAAAAAGTCATCGAAGGAATCGACCCCGACTGCGGTCTCCACTGCTTCATTGCCGTTCACAATACCACCCTCGGACCCGCCCTCGGCGGCACACGCATCTTTCCCTACCACTCCCCTCAAGATGCTCTGAAGGACGCCTTACGCCTGGCAAAAGCGATGACCTACAAGTCTGCACTGGCAGAAATTGGTCTCGGCGGAGGAAAAAGTGTGATCATTGCCGATCCCAAACGTGAAAAAACACCGGACCTCTTACATGCCTTTGGAAAAGTGGTCGACCTCCTCAAAGGAAAATACATCGCCGCCGAAGATGTTGGCTCGTCGATGGAAGACATGTCCACGATCAAGGAATCCACTCCCTACGTCTGCGCCCTCCCCACAAAAGTCAGCAGTGGTGATCCTAGCCGCTACACGGCCTGGGGTGTCTTTCGGGGAATCCAAGCGGTTGCCCATTTTTTGTGGGGATCTCCCTCACTCAAAAATAAAAGGATCGCCATCCAAGGGTTGGGCAATGTCGGTGGAAAGCTTGCGGACCTGCTATTTTGGGAAGGGGCGCATTTAATCCTGACCGACATCGACAAGGAATTAGTTGAAAAAACACACACACTCTACAACGCAGAGACCATCGCTCCCGACGCGTTTGTCTCAACTGAGTGCGATATTTTAGCACCTTGTGCGATGGGAGGAATCCTCAACGCAAAGACAATTCCCCATCTCCACTGCAAAGCCGTCGCCGGCGGAGCAAACAATCAGCTGCTAACATTGGAAGATGGAGAACACCTATTCAAAAAAAATATTCTCTATGCACCCGACTTCCTGATCAACGCTGGTGGAGTCATCAATGCCGCGATGGAATTCGAACCCGGCGGATACAATCCAGTCACCTCGCGTAATAAAGTTGACCGCATTTACGACACGTTACAAAATGTTTTTCACAAGTCGCAAGAAGAGAAAAAACCAACCTATCAAGTGGCAGAAGAACTCGCCGAACACAATCTTTTGCATGAGCACCATCGACGAGAAGTGCCAATTGCGTTTGAACCGTTGCATTTCTCTTCTTGAATTATAGGAAAATGTGAGGTATCCTAGCCCCATGAAAACTGCACACCACCTACTTAAAGAAAAATTTAATGCTGCCATCGTCGCAGCATTTCCTGAACTTTCTGCCGACGAAATTTCTGCTGAAATCACTCAAAGCACACAAGAAAAATTCGGCCACTACCAATTTAACTCCGCAATGAAACTCGCCAAACACCTTGGCCTGCCCCCACGCCAAATTGCAGAAAAAATTGTTGCCGCGCTTTCAAAAGATGACGCCATCGAAAAAGTCGACATCGCGGGTCCGGGCTTCGTCAATATCACGCTCTCTTCGTCCTACCTCTCCAAAAGCGTACAACATCTTTTAACAGATCCCCATCTAGGAATCGAAACGCCTGCAGATCCTCAACGGATCATCATCGACTTCTCCTCCCCGAACATCGCAAAGGAATTGCATGTCGGCCACCTCCGCTCCACAATCATCGGCGACTGCCTCGCACGCCTATTCGAATTTCTCGGTAATGACGTGGTCCGTCTCAACCACATCGGCGACTGGGGCACACAATTCGGCATGCTTATTGCCTACATGAAAGAAGAAGTTCCCGAAGTCCTGACAGGAAAACACCACACAGACCTCCAACACCTCGTCACCTGGTACAAAGCCTCCAAAGCACGCTTCGACGAAGAGAGCGACTTCAAACGCCGCGCCCAACAAGAAGTTTCGGCACTCCAAGGGGGAAACGCAGACTCCCTAAAAGCTTGGCATATCCTCTGCGACATCTCGCGCGAAGCCTACCAAGAGATCTACTCTCTCCTCGACATCTCGATCAACGACAGAGGAGAATCGTTCTACAATCCATTGTTAGCAGGTGTCATCGAAGACCTTGAAAATAAAAAATTAATTACTATTTCTGACGGCGCAAAATGCGTCTTCATCGAAGGTTTCCAAAATAGAGAAAATGAACCTCTTCCCATGATCGTTCAAAAATCTGACGGTGGTTACAACTACGCCTCGACAGACATGGCAGCGATGAAGCAACGCAACCAAATAGAAAAAGCCGAACGCATCATCATCGTCACCGACGCCGGTCAATGCACACACTTCCAAATGGTCGCCAAAGCCGCCGAAAAGGTCGGCTACCTCGACCCACAACGCGTCCGCTTCGACCACGTCCCTTTCGGCCTCGTCCTCGGTCCAGACGGAAAAAAATTCAAAACACGCTCCGGGGAAACCGAACGCCTTATCGATCTCATCACAACCGCCATCGACAAAGCAAAAGAAATCATCGCCACACGCTCACCAGAGATGGATCCCGCTCAACAAGCGGAGCTCGCAAAAGCCCTCGGCCTGGGCGCCATCAAATATGCGGACCTCTCCTGTAACCGTCTTGGCGACTACACATTCAGCTACGACCGCATGCTGCGCTTCGAAGGCAACACCGCCGCTTTCCTGATGTACGCATACGTCCGCGTCGCCGGCATCAAACGTCGCCTCAACGCCGACATCGAAGCTATCCATGCAAAAGGCAGCACAATCCAACTGAAGCATCCGTCAGAAATCGCCCTCGGAATGCATCTCCTACAATTTTCAGAAATGCTGGAATTATTATCGAATGATCTCTTGCCCAATCATTTAACCGATTATCTATATGGATTAGCCGAAAAGTTCAATGCCTTCTTCCGCGACTGTCACGTTGAAGGCACACCGGAACAAGACTCTAGGCTTCTTCTGTGTGAGGCTGTAGCGAAGACGATGAAGCAAGGCTTTGACATTCTTGGAATTCAGACGGTAAGTCGGATGTAGGCAGTCGCATCACTGCCAACGTACCCTGGCCCTGGTGCTGATTAAGAGCCGGCCACGAATAAAAAACATGAAGGCCCTTACCAGAACAATTTCCTCCAACAACCAGCCCTAATTCTGCTTCATTAAAAAGAATAGTATCTGTTGTGCACGTATAAAGATTTTTTTCCATTGGCAATACTATTTCAGGAGACTCCCTATTTGATTGAAAAAGGGTAAATAAAGCAAGTGTTGCCGCTTCTAATACCGTAGGAATTCCACATTTTAACTGGCCCAGTTTTGCTTTCTGACTTTCTAGAGATTCTCCGACCGTTCCTTCGATTAATTGATTAGTAATAAGAAGATGGTACGTTTTCTCTACAATAAAATTTGCATGAGTCACCGTATTGGCTAAATAGACAATTTTAGATGGATTGCCTTTTGTTTGATCACGAAAGCACTGATTGATTTTTTTAAGTGTTAACCCCTTAGGCATTGTAAGTAGAGTTACTTTTTGCCATAATTGAACAACATTTGAAAACATGTGATCCAAATAAAAATTTTTCACTCTTCTATCAATCGCAGGGGCATCGTCAAGAGTCATTTCATAGGCATCTAAGTCAACATTTCTCTTCCATGCTTTTTCACTCAAAATAGTAAAATTGTTTTTTATTAGCAAAGAAGTAGTAATTCGGCGCCATTGTTTGCATACAAGACTTGGATATCTAATATCCGCACAGGATAAAATATTAAGCAGCATTTCTTCTGGAAGGTCACCTATATGAAGTTCAGTCTGTTCTTCATCAGGAAGAGCTCTTGTTAGCAAAGTTTGTGAAGAAGAAAGATCGTCTGAACAAGATGTAGTCGTTGTTGTCGTTGTGACGGATGCACTCATACTACCCTTCCCTTAATTTGAAAGGTCTTTCCACTCCTTAATTTTATTTAGAAGGAGTTGACCCGTTGTAAAAGAAAATAAATATCCTACATGTCCGGTCGTTTCTAACCACGCTACGGATTGTTTTTTTGCAAAACTCGAAACAGCACTGACATCTGGAATAATAATCAAATCTGTTTTTGTTGCAATATGAAAATAATTTACTTTTTCATCGGCATTAGCTTTTACTTGTAAGCCCTGAACATACGGAGAGCGGTATTCCATCGCTTTTGCTGGAGGAAGCAACCATGACAATAGCGGCGCCATTCTTGTTCCATCGTGCGGAGTTCCCAAAGAAATTTCTCCGATAACATTTACCCCTTGCTCCTCAGCATGTGTATAAATGTATTCCTTTCCAACAATTCCTCCCATGGAATGTCCAATTAGAATCAAATCATCGCGTCCTGTCACCTCTTGGATGCGCGCGACTTTTTCTTTAACGGCAGTACCATATTCTTCAATCGTTTTAAAAGGACTGCCTAAATTAATACTAAACACATTTTTATGACCATTCGCCTCAAGAAGGTGGCGATGGTACACCCAATTGTTGCTGCCTCCAAAAAAACCATGGATCATTAATATCGGTGTTTGAGTCGAATCACACTCCGACCGTTCTTTCGGATTCCGTAATTTTGAATCGTTAAAGAAAAATAAAGAACCCAGCGCGATCAGGCCAAAGGTTTCTGTTACTGCCGATTCCACCCAATTGGCCACCTGCCGGATTGATTGAGGCAAATAAGGAGATCCTTTCTGCCACGCTTTTATTGCTAGAATAGCTAGAGCAATGCCGCCTGTTGTAGACGCGAGGATGATCATTGGTGTGATCAACACAGGCATGGTCCCTAAAGCAAGGCAGACCGCCAGGACCGCAAGGGATCCGACACAAACAGCGGTCATCAGTGCTCCGAAAACAATTAAGACAATTTCTGCCACGCGCTTGATTTGAATTCCTTGATCACTGGTGTAAACAGGAACTGGAATAGATCCTTGCGAGTTAGATGTAGTGTTTTCGACCTTCATGTTTATACCGTTCGTGATTCAAAATTTGGTTTTTCGGCTGCGAACGGTATAGCCTAAAAATCGATTAATGTTTTACCTGACTCGCCAGAAATCTCTTTCGCATACCGGGGAAGTCCATATCCAGGAACATGCCGCGCAAGCTCCTTCATCAGTACCTTTCCCTCTTCTTCTGTTACTTCAAAGTGACCCGCTCCCTGAACTTTATCCAACTGATGCAAATAATAAGGCAAAATCCCACTATCGATCAATCGATGACACAACGCCTGCAGCACGTCGACCCGATCATTCACTCCACGCAACAAGACGGCTTGGTTAAGGATAACCGCTCCGCCTTTACGGAGTCGCGCTAGCCTTTCAACCACATCGTCATCGACCTCTTCCGCAACGTTTGCATGAATGACAATAAATAATTGAAAACGCAAGCTTGATAACAACTCCACAAAAGGAGGGTCTATTCTTTCCGGAATTCCTATAGGGAAGCGTGTATGAAAGCGCACTTTTTTGATGTGAGAAATCGCTTCTAAACGTCTCAGCAAGGACTCCAAGCGCTCATTGGATAGAGATAACGGATCTCCCCCACTTAAAATCACTTCGTTAATCGATGGATCCGCCGCAATAAAGGCGAGCTCTTTTTCAAATTCTTTTTCCTTTACTTCGTAGTCAAAATTTTGACGGAAGCAATACCGACAATGCATCGCACAAGCGCTAGTACAAACAAGCAACACACGGCCCTCATATTTGTGCAAAAGCTTAGGAGCACACCGCACAAGGCCATCTCCGACGGGATCTTTAATAAATCCTGCAGAGACTTTTTCTTCTTCGACAGTTGGCAAAAATTGGCGAAGGATCGGATCGTCCAGATTCCCTTTCCTAATTTTTTTCGCAAGGCGCAGGGGCAGATTGAGAGGAAAATGAGGCGCACGCAAGATGTGTGTGCGCTGAGAGGGATCTAGCTCTAGAAAGTCCGCGAGTTTGGTCCACTGCGTGAAATTTTGACGGAGGATAAGGCGCCATTCGGCAATTTGTATTGTTTCGAGCATATCATTCCCTTATTAAAGGGGAAATTATACGCACTAACTCTCTAAATTACAAGTATTAACATCATTTTTTGAAAGGGACCCTTCCAAGATACGGATTCCCTTCGAGCTAAACGGCTGCTCCAGTTCTTCACGACTACTATCCATGTTCGTACGCGTGACCTCTGCTCCTAAAACACCCAATTTATCGACAAGGCGCTCGTATCCACGGTCCAAGTAAGGCAGTCCGGTGATCGTACTCGTCCCTTCCGCGATCGTCGCTGCCATCACATAGGCAAAGCCTGCGCGCAAGTCCGGAATGGCAATCTCCTTCGCAACCAGAGGAGCCCCTCCCTTGACAACAAGACTATGAGAAAAGCACTGGGAATCAAAACGGCACTGCTTTCCGCCAAGACAGTTGCGGAATAAAGAAATATCGGCTCCCATCTCTTTCAACATGTCGGTATATCCAAAGCGATTTTCGTACACCGTTTCATGCACAACAGACGTTCCAACTGCCTGCGAAAGCAAGACAACAAAGGGCTGTTGCCAATCGGTCATAAATCCGGGATGGACATCGGTCTCTAGGTGCAATCCTCCCTGCAAAGGACCATCATAATAAAACTCAATGCCATTACTTTTTACATCAAAGCCACCGCCCACTTCTCGAATTTTATTCAAAAAAGTGATCATATCCAAATGGCGCGCGCCTTCCACGAAGACACGTCCCTTAGAAGCGATCGCTGCCATTCCCCATGAGGCCGCTTCAATACGATCCGAAATCACCGTATGCTCCACCTCATAAAAATGACGTGTCCCTTGAATACGAATGGTACGATCGACGTCCAACGTAATATTCGCACCAAGCTTTTGAAGGAAAAGAATAAGGTCGACAATTTCGGGCTCGATCGCTGCATTGCGAATCACTGTTGTCCCGCGTGCTGTCACTCCCGCTAAAATGCTATTTTCTGTCGCACCCACAGAAGGAAACGGCAGGTCAATGATCGCCCCTTTAAGTCCGTGATGCGCATGCGCAAAATAGGCACCCTGATTTTTCATCTCACGGTATTCAACGGTTGCCCCAAGCTTTCTTAGCGCTTCCAAATGAAAATCCACAGAGCGGCGTCCAATCGGACATCCGCCGGCCACCGGAACAATAATGTCTTGATCGGTACGTCCCATCAACGCACCAATCATCAAGATAGGAATACGATTCGCCCCTGAAAAGCGCTGTGGAACATATGTGGTATTCAACTCGCGCGTGACGACTTCCATCACTCCCGCTTCACGGTCCCACGCTACCTGCATCCCAATCTCTTGGCACAACGCAACAGTGATGTCCACATCCCCAATATTGGGAACATTATAGAAACGACACGGCTTATCAGAAAGTAAAGAAGCAACAAGAAGTTTTGTAATCGCATTCTTTGCACCTGCAGCCTTGATATGACCTTTTAAAGGAATGCCCCCTTTAATTTTTAATGCTTCCATCTTGTTCTCCAATACGCCTAAGGGGTTAAAATATGGCAGCAGAATACACTACCAAGACTCTTCAATGCAAATCATTACTTAACAGAATTTGAGATTATATTCAAGTATACCGTTCGTGATTCAAAATTTGATTCAATAAAATCCATCCATCTGAAATACTCTGCGCGTAAAAAGGAATGCCTCATGCAGCAAAAAGTTATCATCAGAACAGGCCTAGGACAAGATAGTCACCGTTTTACAAAAGAACAAACAAACGGTCCATGCATCATGGGAGGTCTCGAATTCACAGATGCACCAGCCTTCGATGCCAACTCCGACGGCGATGTGATCTACCACGCCCTCTGCAACGCTCTCACCTCACTCACCGGCGTCGTCATCTTAGGCGGCATCGCCGACGATCTCTGTCTCAACAAAGGCATCAAAGACAGCGAAATGTATTTAATAAAAGGACTCGAATCTCTGGGCGACCAACAAATTTCTCACGTCGCCATCACCATCGAAGCACAACGTCCCAAACTACGCGCCCGCTACGACGCGCTGCGCCACAACATCGCCCGCGTCATGGATCTCAATATTTCCCAAGTCGGACTTACCGCAACCTCCGGAGAAGAGCTCACGGGCTTCGGACGCGGCGAAGGTGTCCAATGCCTCGCCATCATCACCACCGTGGAAGAAATTTAGATTTTTGAATTCACTTGTGTATAATTAATAGAATACGAATTTTTTCTTAATATACATCGCGGAGATAACGTTTTTCTTTGCGGAGCCGCTTAATGTAATCACGGGCTTCTTCTGGAGTTTTATTTCCGTGCAGTTCGATGATTTGCTGTAACACCACCTCAACATCCTTTGCCATCTTCTGCGCATCGCCACACACATAGAAATAAGCACCCTCTTCGAGCCACGCAAACAACTCTTTTCCATTTTCTAGAAGGCGGTGCTGGACGTAATACTTTTCTTCTTGATCGCGAGAAAATGCAACATCAAGACGGAGAGTGCCCTCACTTTCAAGCTGCTTCCAATACTCTCCATACAAAAAGTTATGGCTGCGACGCCATTCTCCAAAGAACAACCAGTTCTTTCCTTTCGCACCGGAAGCGATTCTTTCTTGCATAAACGCACGAAAGGGGGCGACACCAGTTCCTGGTCCCACCATTATGATAGGAACTTCCCCCTGCTCAGGCACGGTAAATCCGCGGTGCGGATGGATATAGACAGGAATCACAGACTCTTCCACAGGCATTAAGTTGCACAAATAATGTGTGCATACACCATGGCGGCGCTCTCCCTGCGCTTCAAAGGCAAGCAGCTTAACAGTCAAATGGACTTCATTCCCGACACTTTTCTGTGAAGAAGCAATCGAATAAAAGCGCGGCAATAAAGGCGCTAAGAGGTCACACATTTCCTGAGGAGAAAAGTGTGCATCAGGATAATCATTCAACACTTCCCAAAGATGCTTTCCATCAAGATAAGCGGAGAGTACTTCTTTATTTTCGGGAAGCAACAATGAGGGTAATGGAGACTCAGACAATCGCTCAGCGAGAGCTTTGACAACTTTACGTCCAACTTCTGTCACATTGGCATGATGGCGAAGATAGTCTTTTAACGAACAGGTGCCTTCACCATACTCAATCTTTTCGTCGGCCTGCATTTTCAATGCGTTAATCGTCCGCTCGACAAGAATTGCATCATTAACAGGCAAAACAGCAAGGCAATCCCCTACATTGTAAGTAATCCCAGAATCGGCAAGATCTAAAACAATATGATGGGTGGCTTTTTCGTTATCGGCAGGGCATAGGTTAATACGTTCTTTAATCGAGGATAGGTAAGGATTGTTTCTTGAGTATGACATTAATTAATTCTCCATAAGCAACATATTATAAACTATTTCAAAATTGAAATACAGAAAAAAACTTTTGGCTTTACAAAAGAAATAAAGGATTTGGATCGCGAAGAACAAAATTTTCATGAATATGTCCAAGGACACGGCGCTGCTCAGCAAATAAAAGGCGCTCTTGCGCTTTTTCAAAGGTCACCCATTCGTAGGCATCATGCTCTGTTGGAGATAAAATAATTTCTTTCTTTTTGTTAATAAAAGCGACAAAAACCGGACAAAATACAATTTTATCCATTGGATAATAATAAAACTGTTCGACGGCATCCCCTATATAAAAACGATCTGGCACCACTCCTGTCTCTTCTGCAATTTCACGCAAAGCTGCTTCTACGGCGGTTTCCCCTTCGTGAATTCCACCCGAGACCATTTGCCAGGTTCCTGACAACGATTTTCCATGGCGGCGAATAAGAAGATAGTAAGGCTTTCCATCTTCGATGCAAATGATCCATCCACTTACACAAGAGGCACGCTCTTGAGGCTCAATTTTTTTATGTATTTCCATCTTTTTCCTTAAAATGTCGGATATACCGAACGTGATTCAAAATTTGTTTTTTTGAGTCACGTTCGGGATATAAGCATTTCATGTGAGAAAAAAAAGAACAAGCGATTTTTCTCTTTCTCCCTCTTTAAAAATGTAAATAAATATTTAAGTTTATAATTGTAATCGATACGGTAGAAATATGAATACCGATAACCTTTTTCTTTTAGAAACAAAGTTTTCGCCGGAAAATATTTCTCAATTTTCAGAGAGGCTTCTTGCTGCCGCCCCTGCCGATATTGCCTCTGCCATTGAATCAAAGTCGTTTGAAGAACAATTATTTTTATTTAACGCATTAAACGAAAAACTCTCTCCGCGCACATTTGAGTATCTGCCATTAAGAATTCAGAAAAAGATCTTGCACGCTCTTCCTTCTCAACGCGTCGCAAAGTTATTGAATGCGTTGAGTCCCGATGACCGTACGTCACTTTTGGAAGAACTCCCGCATAGTCTCATGCATCAGCTTTTAAAGTATCTCTCTCCAAAAGAGCGGGCACTATCAACACGACTATTGGGATATCCTGAAGATAGCGTAGGGCGGTTAATGACGCCCGACTACATTTCCATTAAAATTAATTGGACAGTGGCGCAAGTGTTAGAACACATCAGAAAAAATGGACGCGACAGCGAAACGATCAACGTTATCTATGCCGTCGACGACGACGGACATCTGTTAGATGACTTTCGTATCCGCGAATTTTTCTTTGCTTCCCTCGACACTAAAGTTTCTGAGCTTGCCGACTACAAGTTCGTCGCGCTAAATGTCGATGAAGAAGAAGAGAAAGCCATCCAAATTTTTAGAAAATATGATCGTACCGTGCTTCCCGTTATCGATAACGAAACGTATCTTCTTGGAATCGTCACCGCCGATGACATGCTCGACGCTGCCGTAGAGGAAGATACGCAAGAGATTCAAATGATCGGAGGCGTCACCGCCCTAAACGAACCTTACATGAAGGTCCCTTTTTTGGATTTGATGCGAAAAAGGATTGGATGGTTGATCGTTCTTTTTGTTGGAGAACTATTAACGGCTTCCGCCATGGGATACTTTCAAGAAGAAATTGCGAAAGCAGTTGTCCTTACTCTATTTCTTCCGTTAATTATTTCGAGTGGGGGAAATGCCGGATCCCAAGCGTCGACACTTATTATCCGCGCGTTAGCTCTGGGAGAAATTACGTTAAACGATTGGTGGCGTATCATGCGCCGCGAAATTTTTTCCGGCCTCTTTTTAGGTGTTGGACTAGGATTATTAGGATTTTTTCGTGTCACGTTGTGGGGAGTCTTTGCTGATAGTTATGGCGCCCACTGGCTGCTTCTCGCATTTACGATTGCTTCCTCTCTTGCTGGTGTTATCCTTTGGGGAACCCTTATGGGATCGATGATGCCGCTAATTCTTAAGCGGTGTGGATTCGATCCTGCCGTCTCTTCTGCTCCTTTTGTTGCAACCATGGTTGACGTCACGGGATTGATTATCTACTTTACCCTTGCAATAACAATCTTAAACGGAACCTTATTATAGGCCGAAAAACAGTTGCAGAAATAGATAAGATCCCTAGAATGGTACTAAAAGAACCGGAGTAAAGATAATGATTAGAGATGGAATATTTGTTGGCGCAGTCCGCACATTTGTCATGGCACTTTTCGCAATCGTTGGAATTGGCTTTGGTTTTTTGGTTTTTATGGCGGTTATTGGAGCGATCTCTTCATCGACAGGAAGCAAAGAAATCGAGACGCACTATACTCTTGAGATTCTTCCTAATGCCGACGGCGTAAGAAAAGAAATATCGAAGAAAGCTCCAGTCATCTTACAAATCAACATCGACGGTGTAATCGGAACAGAAACGCTAAACACGTCGACCATCCGTCAACAATTAGTGGAATCCCGTGAAGGCGACCTTAAAAAAGACCGCGTCAAAGCAATCCTTCTGAACATCAATACTCCTGGCGGAACCGTTGTCGACTCCGACAACATCTACCGCGCTCTCAATGCCTACAAAGAGCAATACAAAGTTCCTATCTATGCATATGTCGATGGAATGTGTGCTTCAGGCGGAATGATGGCAGCGTGCGCAGCGGACAAAATCTACGCGAATAACGTCAGCCTTATCGGTAGCGTCGGCGTCATCGCTGGATGGTACATGAACTTCTCGAAAGTTCTCAGCAAATACGACATCCAAACGCTTTCGTTCTCAGAAGGAAAAGGCAAAGACGAGCTCAATCCGATCCGTCCATGGGGACCTAACGAAGGCGATACCCTACAAGCAATCATGCACTACTACTACGACATGTTCGTCACTATCGTCAACACGGCACGTCCAGCGATCGGCAAAGATAAGCTCGTGAAAGACTACGGAGCAAAAGTGTTCCCTGCTCCTCAAGCCAAAGAATATGGCTTCATTGACGAGAGTGGCATATCAAGAGAAGCAACTTTAAAATTATTATTAACAGAAATCGGCATCGAGGACGACTACTACCAAGTCGTTCAAATGCATTCGCAAGATTGGCTATCCAAAATTTTCACTAGCAAAAATACCCTCTGGCAAGGGAAAATAACTCATACCTTAGATTTGTCAGAAGATTACAACCCTGCCTTATCAGGAAAATTATTATACCTTTATAGACCATAAGCGAAAACTTCGATGAAGGGACAGGCAATGCCTGTCCCTCTTCTCAACACCCCTCCACTATGCACACACCATTATTTATTATCGACGCCTCCGGTTATCTATACCGCTCGTACCACGCCATCCAAAATATGACCAATAGCAAGGGCGAATCCACTAACGCTCTCTTCGGATTCATCCGTTCGCTATTAAAACTTAAAAACGACTTTAATCCTGCCCACATGGTCGCTGTCTTCGACGGTCCCAACAACATCAAAAAACGCAAAGAGCTCTATCCGGAATACAAAGCCCAACGCGTTGCAATGCCTCTTGACCTCCGTCATCAAATCGAATGGGCAAAAGACTACTGTCGTCTGATGCACATTCCCTATCTCTGTCTTCCGGAAGTCGAAGCCGACGACACCATGGGCAGTCTCGCCCTCCAACTAAAAAATTCTTTTGAACCCATCTATCTCTGCACCAGCGACAAAGACATGGCCCAACTGGTCCATAATGGAGTCAAACTTCTCAACACGCACAAAGAAAACCTGATCCTCGGCGAAAAAGAGGTCGAAGAGGTCTACGGTGTCCCTCCTCGCCAAATCGTCGACTTCCTCTCCATGACAGGCGATGCCTCCGATAATGTTCCCGGATTGCCTGGATTCGGACCCAAAACAGCGATCGCTTTACTAAAAGAATTCGACACGTTAGACAACATTTTGGACAATCCGGATAAAGTCCCAGGAAAGAAAAAGCAGGATACCATCCGCGAAGACCGCGAAAAAGCGCTGATCAGTCGTCAACTGGTCACAATCGATACTGCAGTAGAAATTCCTCACGACACAGCGTTTTATCTGATAGGAGAAGGTGAATACGAAGGGTTAAAAGAATTTTATACGGAAAAAACCTTCAACTCTTTGCTAAAAGAATTAGAACAGCGCTCGGGAAAACCGGCCATAGAAGAAAAACTGTCCTATACGCTTGTCAATGATGCAGCCTCTCTTAAAAGTCTAATCGACTTTCTCTCCACACAAAAAGAAATTTGTTTCGACACGGAAACGACAGGTCTCGATCCCCTACAAGCAAAACTTGTGGGCATCGGCTTCTGCGTCGAACCGACAACGGCATGGTACATCCCCATTAACGGAAACATCCCATCAGAGGATCTCCTCGCCAGCGTGAAACCTCTCTTTCAAAATGCTTCCATCGGATTCTACGGTCACAACGCCAAATACGATTTGCACATCCTGGCCAACTACGGAATCAATGTCTCGAACATCTGCTTCGACACCATCATCGCCTCCTACCTCCTCAACGCACACAATCGTCAACACTCTCTCGATGCGCTCTCCCTCCAATACTTCAGCAAAATAAAAATTCCGATCGTCGACCTTCTAGGAAAAGGGAAAACCATGATCACCATGGAACAAGTTCCCCTAGAACGGATATCTGAATACTGCTGCGAAGATGTCGACTACACCTGTCGCTTAAAACACCTCTTCGAAGAACAACTAAAAGATCGGAAACTGATTTCTCTTTTCAAAACTCTTGAACTCCCTCTCATGCGCGTCCTAATGGAAATGGAGCGTCACGGCATCCATCTCGACATCCCTGTCATGAAAACCATGGAGTCGAAAATTAACATGCTCCTAAAAACCCTTGAAGAGGAGATCCACGCCTTTGCACAAGAAACATTCAACATCAACTCCCCCAAACAACTCAGCGAAATCCTCTTCACTAAACTAGGTCTCAACCCTCCTAAAAAAACAGCGACCGGTCTATCCACCAACGCAGAAGTTCTCGAAGAACTAAAAAATCAACATCCAATCGCAGAAAAACTTCTTGAATACCGCACACTAGAAAAGCTGCGCTCAACCTACTTAACGACTCTACTCGAACAAGTCAACCCGAATACGCACCGCATCCACCCCACCTTTAACCAAGTCGTCGCCGCCACGGGTCGTCTCTCCTGCCAAAACCCCAATCTACAAAACATCCCCACACGTACAGAAATCGGACGCGACCTCCGCCAAGCGTTCCATCCTTTAAAACCCGGCTGGAGCTATCTCGCTGCCGACTACTCCCAAATTGAACTGCGTCTGGTCGCCCACTTCAGCGAAGACCCCAACCTCATCAAGGCCTTCCAAGAAGGCGAAGACATCCACGCCCACACGGCTGCCACGATCTTCAACGTCCCCATCGATCAAGTGACCCACGAAATGCGCTATAAAGCAAAAGCGGTCAACTTTGGGATCATCTATGGCCAACAAGCATACGGTCTGGCACGCGAGCTAGGAATCAGCGTCAAAGACGCTCAGCACTTTATTGACACCTATTTTCAGCGGTTCCCTGACATAAAGAAATATCTTGAAGAATGCAAAACCAAAGCCCGTCTCACAGGAAAAGCCACCACCTACATGGGGCGCGAACGCGCCATCCCCGAAATCAACAGCAAAAACCCTACCATCCGCAATGAAGCCGAACGCCTCGCCACCAACACTCCTCTCCAAGGCAGCGCCGCCGACCTCATCAAAGCCGCCATGCTAAAGATCGACGCCCGCTTGAAAAAAGACGGGAATCTTGGTTATATGATCCTTCAAGTGCACGATGAACTTATTTTTGAACTCCCTGATTTTGAGATTCCTACCACTCAAATGCTCGTTAAAGAAATCATGGAAAATACGTTCAAATTAAAGGTTCCTCTATTAGTTAATATCAAGGTTGGCAAAAATTGGAAAGAATGCTAAGATTAAGAAGAGTGGCAGTCACAGGAAGAACCTCTTGCGGCAAATCATTATTCTGTCACTACCTTAAGGAGTTTGGCGCATATATCGTTAGCGCCGATAAGATCGTTCACCAATTATTATCTCCCGACACAGGCCCAGGCAAACAAGTGATTACTTTGTTAGGCCCCAGTATCGTCGTCAACGGCCAAATCGATAGAACAATAGTTGCAAAAAAAGTATTTGAAAATTCGATCTTACTGAAAGCATTGGAAGAGATTCTCCATCCGGCAGTACGCGACCGCATCGCAGAGGAATACCGGCAAGCCGAATCAGCAGGAAAATACTCTCTCTTTGCTGCAGAAATTCCGCTCCTCTTTGAAGCGGGAATGGAAAATGATTTCGACATGACAGTCGTCATCGCAGCAGAAGAAGAATCCTGCCTCCAACGCTTTAAGGAATCCACAGGCAGTGATGCGGAAGATTATCGACGACGAACAAAAAGACAATTATCCCAAGAAGCGAAAGCTGCAAGGGCAACGATGACAATTTACAACAACAGCACGATGGAACACCTACGTGCCGAGGCTAAAAATTTAACTTTAAAGGGAGCTTGATGCTTCAATGAGCAGAGAAAACTATACACCTGAGGTCTACCCTCCAATCGAAGACGAACCAGAATACAGAGAAAAACCAAAAGGCCGCTCTCATCACTCCAAATCCCACCAAGCACAACACAACGCTCAACAGCAAAATCAACACCACCAACAAAGTCAACAGCAATCACAAGAATTTCCTCAAGATCACGCCGCAACAAATGAACCTTCTCTCCCCACAAATGGCGTTGTGACAAAGATCGCAGAAATTCAACGAATGAATATCGACCAACTTAACCAGTTCGGAAAAAACATGGGTCTCCAGCACCTGAGCTCCATGACAAAATCCCAAATGGTATTCGAAATCGTTAAAAGCATCTCCGAAAATCCGGCAGAAATGCTCTACGGGGAAGGGGTGCTAGAAATCCTTCCCGATGGATTCGGCTTCCTCCGCTCCCCTAACTACAACTACCTCCCTTCTGCCGAAGACATCTATGTCTCCCCTGCACAGATCCGTCGCTTCGATCTCCGCAAAGGTGACACAGTCTACGGTCCGATCCGTCCTCCAAAAGAAAAAGAAAAATACTTCGCCATGTTAAAAGTCGACACGATCAACGGCACACAACCCGACCGTGCACGCGAACGTATCCTTTTCGAAAACTTAACGCCTCTCTATCCTGCCGAGCGTCTCGTAATGGAAACGACGAAAGAACAACTTTCGATGCGCGTTCTCGACCTCGCCGCGCCAATAGGAAAGGGACAGCGCGCGTTGATTGTCGCTCCTCCACGCACAGGTAAAACAATCATCCTCCAAAATATTGCAAACGCCATCTCAATAAACAATCCTGAAGTCGTTCTTATCATGCTTCTGATCGACGAACGTCCTGAAGAAGTGACCGATATGCAACGTGTCATCAAAGGAGAAGTCATTGCCTCCACCTTCGACGAACCACCAGAACGCCACGTACAAATCGCAGAAATGGCAATTGAAAAGGCACGCCGTCTCGTCGAACATGGAAAAGATGTGGTCATCTTACTAGACTCGATCACACGCCTTGCCCGCGCATATAACACGGTACAACCGCACTCCGGAAAGATTTTAACAGGTGGTGTCGACGCAAACGCTCTCCACAAACCAAAACGCTTCTTCGGCGCTGCACGTAATCTCGAGCAAGGCGGATCCCTCACGATCATCGCTACGGCATTGATTGATACTGGATCCCGTATGGACGAGGTCATCTTCGAAGAATTTAAAGGCACCGGTAACATGGAACTGGTTCTAGACCGTCGCCTGGCAGAAAGACGTATCTGGCCCGCAATCGACTTGAACAAGAGTGGAACGCGAAAAGAAGAACTTCTTATCCACCCAGAAGAGTTAGACAAGATTTATATGTTACGTGAAGCCGCTGATGGGCTTGCTCCAGCTGACACGATGAATCTTATTTTAAGCAAGTTGAAAAAGACAAACAACAACATCGAATTCCTTCTCTCCATGAAGAAATAATTCGCACAGATCAAATATACCGTTCGTGGTTCAAAATTTGATTTTTGAATCACGAACGGTATAATAAAAGGGCGTAAAGAATTTTCATTCTATACGCCCTTTTTTCGTAATCAGTCACGGGGTCGATCATAAGTTTTTCATCGCTGCCGCGCTGAATAGATAAAAACAATACCCACGCCTTAAGTGATGTCTCCCGTGACCGATTACCTTTTTTCTTCTCTCAAAAAAAATATCGCACTAAAACAATACTTCACGTAGGCTTTCTTCTAACAAGAAACGAATGAGGACACCATAATGAATAAAAAAATACTGTTTGGAGTGCTAGCTGCAGGAGCCATCGCGACAAGTCTCGCATGGGATGAATTGGGAGCGGCAAAAGACCTAATCAGTCGATACGTCGAAAATGGAGAAATTCTGGTCTTCGAAACACGCTACAATAGCGACGAAATCTTCGAAAAAAAACGCAAAGAACTAGAAACTGGTGGCCGCAACGCAAAAGCACCCGAAATGCGTCTCGTCCCCTATTTGATGATCGATGCGAAATATGTCGGCCCAGAGAAAAAAACGCGCGAAGTCAAAACTCTATGGAGTCTCATCGATGGAGAAATGGTGCTTAATACCGACAATTGGGAACGCACACGCGGCTTTCATGACGCCCTCGTCGCCGGCGCGTCTAGTGGAGAGTTTCGTGTCATCAACGCCCTCGCTGCGCAAGGAGGCATCTCCACACTAGAAAAAATTTCGAAAGAACTCAAACTCGAAGAAGAAGTCGTCAAACCCTGGATAGAGTCATTACGAGAAA
Source organism: uncultured bacterium (assembly GCA_964367715.1). GTDB lineage: Bacteria > Chlamydiota > Chlamydiia > Chlamydiales > Criblamydiaceae > CAYIYO01. The sequence goes on along the minus strand of CAYIYO010000020.1, from coordinate 3,179 downwards.
AGCACCTGGTAGTCCTTCGTGGAAACGACCTCGTCTTACACGTGCAAGATCCAAAAATGACAGTCACCCCGGAAACAAAAGTTAATCGTTTCCTCGTCACTCAACCTTATAGCTTTGGCGAACGTATCACACGTCGCTACAGCGCCAGCAAAATTGAAAAAATGGCTCAAGCAGCCTTTGGAAATGACTTCACCGTCAAATCAACACGAGAAGTGTTCCTGCCCATCTACAGCATTGAAATCATCAACAATGACGGCAGCACACGCACAACTTTTTGGAATGGATTGAATGGCGAACGGATAGACCCACATAACGTCCGCTACTAGAGGCATACGTAAAAAATAACGATTAGTATCCGGCTCTTTGAGCCTGATGCAAATCGTTATTTCTTACGTATGTATCGCTCAACCAGAAATAGCCACACCCACCTAGATTGTAAGATTGCGGTCTTTCAGACCGCCAAAACTAAATCTCAGCATTGTTATATTAGGGATAAAGAATCTTCCAAACAAAGCGCCAAACAGACGAATCGCTCGCATGAGCGCATGGAGTCTAAACGCTCGCATTGCCCTTTTTAGAAAAAAATAAGTGGAGAGAATCGTGGTATATACTTTACTTTGTAGGCAATGAGCGATGAAGTGTTTTACAAATGTCTTTTAGCAGCTCTTTTGTCCCTATTTTACCTGCAGCAGACATCTGTCTGATTTGCTTTGCATGCGCATGGTGATGGGTCAAAAATTCTGGAACATTCTCTTGCGCTTCGTCAGTATCGACTTTGTTAAGCACAACAAAATAAGGCTTTTTCAACAATTCTGGATTGTATTTTTCTAATTCGTTAAGAAGAACTGCAAAATCATCGATCGGACGACGTCCGTCAATTCCAGAGGCATCGATCACAAACAACAATAACTTTGTGCGCTCAATATGTCGCAAAAACTCAAAGCCAAGCCCTTTATTATAATGAGCGCCTTCAATGATTCCAGGAATGTCTGCTATAAAGATACGGGTTTGATCTTGTAAATCCACAAAGCCGAGATTTGGCTTTAAGGTGGTAAAAGGATACGCTGCTGTTTTGACGTCAAGATCCGCAACAGTAGAAATAAAGGTCGATTTTCCTGCATTGGGGAATCCAACAAGGCCAACATCGGCAATTAACTTTAGCTCAAGTTCAACTTTCTTTTCTTCACCAGGTTTTCCTGGAGTGCAGAAGTTCGGAGCGCGGTTGGTTGATGTTTTAAAAAAATCATTACCTAACCCACCTTTACCACCCTTACAAATGATCAGCTGTTGTTTATCTTCAGTAAAGTCCATAATCACTTCGCCGGTCGCTGCATCTTTCAATAAGGTTCCGCAAGGAACTTTAAGGATAAGGTCTTGTCCTTGCTTGCCCTGTTTATTGTTTGCGCTTCCACAGCCGCCGCTGGTGGCTTTGAGTAGGCGACGGTTGCGGTACCAGTCTAGAGAAGGAATCTGTACATCGGCTTGGATAATGACTGAGCCGCCCTTACCTCCATTGCCTCCATTAGGTCCGCCTTTCGGAATAAACTTTTCTCTTCTCCAGGCAACGATACCATTACCACCGCTTCCGGCAAAGAGTTCAACGACGACTTTATCTGTAAACATGAATTTTTTCTTGTAAGAGGTTGTAAATCAAAGAGTTATAATATAACAGGAGGGAATATTTTGCAATGTGGAAAAGAGAGACTGAGAAAGTCGATCCTAAAAAATCTAAGTTTTGGGTTTATACCACGGTTCGGGTAAATTTTGGCATTTCGACTCAGCCAAAATTTACCCGAACCGTGGTATAAACCCAAAACTTACGATTAAAAAATTACACGCCGCTTTCGATAAAAATGACAGTTCTGTCTGTTTTTCTGAAGCGAACAGGACCTTCAACTAGTGCGTAGAGAGTGTCATCTGTACCTTTGCCGACGTTTTTGCCTGGGTGCCATTTTGTTCCGCGTTGTCTAACGAGGATGGAACCAGCTTTAACAATTTCTCCGCAGCCAACTTTAACGCCAAGGCGTTTTGAGTGAGAGTCGCGTCCATTACGGGTAGAACCCTGACCTTTCTTATGTGCCATCTATGAGTCTCCTGTCTTCGTTTAGCCTTTAGCGATCTTAGTGATTTTCACACGGGAATAGTGTTGGCGATGGCCAAACTTACGTGTATTACGTTTTCTAGGCTGGTATTTAACGCCTTGAACTTTTGGTCCTGCTGTCTCACAAACGACTTCACCACTAACAGTGAATCCTGCAACATGAGGTTCGCCCATCAAATGTTTGCTACCGTCGAAAACGAAAAGGACTTCATTAAATTGCACGGGATTACCGGCTTCGATACCAAGAAGCTCGACGTCAACGTGTTCGCCTTCTGCGACTTTATATTGTTTTCCACCAGTTTTAATAACTGCGTACATTGTATTCTCCTAGCTATTGCGCGAGTAAAGGGGAAGATACTCGGACTTGTGTAAATGTCATGAGTAGAATCATAACGAATATAGTGTTTGAAATCAACGAGAAAAAAGCATCGATAAAAATAAAAAAAATTCAATAATTTTTTATACCGACAAATATAAAGAATGAAAAAAATAAAGGCAAAAAAAAGTGGGATAAATACTCAAGCCGTATTTATCCCACTAAAGTGGCCAGAACTGGAATCGAACCAGCGACACAAGGATTTTCAGTCCTGAAAAACCACTTCCTTCAATTTCCTTGGATGACCTTAAATCAACCCACGCTGACAGATCCTACAGGGAAGAAAGGATTATTTCCAGCAAATTCTAGCGATCGGGGTCAATCGAGTTCCAGGGAAAGAAATAGGCAACTCCGGCAATATTACGGCATTCTTATTAGAAGACCATTCCATTCGTTCTCTTAAATAGGATTGCATCACCTCCATTGGCCTCGTATACCTTAGGTCACAATGCCAGTCAGCTGCGATACCTCTTCTACCTATTTTTTATAAATTTTTCATAGCAACCGTGTAACACAAATATACTTATCAAAAAAACTGGCATGAAAAAGTCCCCTTGAAAAAGATAAAAAGGAATTAAAAAAATTCCTATTGTACAAGCTATTAAATCTTCTTTTTTCATATTAATCCCATGCAGGGTCACATCCTCGCCGCTTCTAAAAACCTATACAAATCTACTAAAGACAGCATAGACACGTCAGCCA